>JAAESD010000182.1 GCA_024229695.1 bacterium | reverse complement strand
GCAGGGGCATCTTTTGCTGGTGACTATGACATCCAGATTTCTGCCGACTGCCCAGGTGGATCTGACATCATGCTTGAAATGGTTGTCACCTCCAATAGCGGTTCATGGGCTTCTGGCGTTGACGTAGAAGTCTTTGGTGCCGATGTCGCTCACAACTTTGTTACATTCTTTGTTCCTGGCAATGATCTTGATCCTGGCGAATCGGGTGCTACTACTGTTTCCCTTATCAACAGTGGAAACCTTTCTACTGGTTCATTCACTGCAATTCTTTCAAGTGCCAGCCCTTGGGTGACAATTACAGACCCAACTGGTAATTACAGTTCCATCTCTCCAGGTGGACATGCAGACAACAGTGGTGACCAGTTTGCTGTCTCAGTAGCTAATGACTGCTACCCTGGACACATGGCAAACTTCGCAATCGAAATCACATATGCTGATGGTAGTGAAGATATTGCTGAATTTTCAGCCAATGTTGGAACTGCATCTTCAACTGATCCTGTTGGACCAGATGGATATGGTTACTACATCTTTGACAACACCGATACTGATTATGGATTTGCTCCAACATATGACTGGCGTGAAATTTCAGTCACAGGTACAAGTGTTGGTCTGAATGATAATGGTTGGGAACAGGACGATACCAAAACTCTGGATATGCCATTTGACTTCGTGTACTACGGTGAAGTTTTCGACAAAGTTTCTGTCTGTTCAAACGGTTGGATAGCTCCTGGTACTACTTCAATGCAGAACTATCGTAACTGGGCATTGCCTACTGCAGCTACTGCAAACGGTATGATCGCAGCATTCTGGGACAACCTGACAACAGATACTGGTGGTGTTTATTACTACCACGATACTGTAAGCAACCTGTTTATTATTGAGTGGGATAATGTCAAAAACTACCTGAATCGTTATCAGACATTCCAGGTAATAATTTACGATCCAGCCCATTACCCAACTGACACTGGTGATTGTATGATCGATATCCAATACCAGGCTGTTGATAACTACGACACTCAGAACGGTTATGCTACAGTTGGATTACAAAACCTTGACCACACTGATGGTCTTACATACACCTACTGGAATCAATACGCACCAGGTGCAGCAGCACTGTCAACTGGTAGAGCACTTCGCTTTATGCCAGTGGCTCCAACTGCTCAAGGAACTATTGCAGGACACATCGATGTTGCAATGCCAGTTTCCCGAGCAGCAGCAGGCGTAACTGTTGCCGTTCTTGGTAGTGGAAGAATTTTCACTTCCGATGTAAATGGTGATTACATGGGTGGCGTTCCTATAGGCACATACGATATTGTTGCCTATCACGCAAGTCTTGAGTCTGACACTCTCTTCAATGTTGAAGTTCTTGAAGGCCAGACAACTAATTGTGACTTTACTTTGACCGATATTGCTGGTCCTGAATTTATAAACACAACTGTTTATCCAGGTTCAGATAATACAACTGGTCCTTATGTAATTCAGACAAGTGTTACTGACTTCAGTGGCATCGATGAATTGCATTTCTACTACATGACAAGCGGTAGCAATCAGGTTTACGAACTTGCTCTTGCTGACCTTGGTGACGACGACTATCAGGCTGAAATTCCTGGCCAACCAATTGGCACTCGTGTTCGTTACTGGTTAACCGGTACCGATATTCAAGGAATGTTCTCAAGCGATCCTGAGACTGGTCCTGTAGGCAGTTATTCATTCCGTATCGATGAGGAAATGTCATCCTACCATGACATGGAATCAGACAGTGGCTGGACTGTTGGTGCTGCGGGTGACGAAGCCACAACAGGCATCTGGACTCGCGTTGATCCAAACGGAGTTGAAGAAGGGGGCACACAGATTGCACCTGAAGATGATGCAACCCCAAATCCTGGAACTATGTGTTTCATAACAGGACAAAGTGACCCGGGTTCTGCACAGGGTGTTGAAGATGTTGACGGTGGAACAACAACACTGCTCTCACCTGTCTTTGATCTGACTGGTTACAGTAATGTAACTGTTTCATACAGACGCTGGTACACCAATGACACTGGCTTTGGTCCTAATGAGGACTTCTGGGTTGTTGAAGTATCTGATGGTGGCAGCTGGGTTGAGCTTGAGAATACATTGACAAGTAACCGCAGCTGGTCATTACAAAGCTTCACACTGGACGGCGTGATTGGAATGACTTCAACAGTTCAGTTCCGATTTATTGCCAGTGACTATGGTAACGGTTCGGTTGTTGAAGCTGGTGTTGATGAGTTTACAATCGGTGGCTACACATCCATCTATGATACAGAAAATCCACTGGTAACAGTGACTGCTCCAAACGGTGGCGAGACATTTGACAGTGGTGAGAGCATTAGCGTTGAGTTCACTTCAAGTGATAACAACTCTGTTGCTGGTTCATTAGTGATGTTCTCAAATGACAGCGGTGATTCATGGTCACAGCTTCTATATTCTGGAGCTGCAGATTCACAGGTCGATGTTAATCTGCCTATGCTGCAATCAACCAGTGCAAGAATTAAAGTTGTTGCATTTGATGCTCAGTTGAATATGAGTGACGATGCATCCAATGGAAACTTTGCTATCGAAGACGGAGGAGTAAGTGCAGTTGGTGATGAACTGCCTAGCACCGTCATGTTGAATGGTAACTATCCAAACCCATTCAACCCAAGCACAGAGATATCGTTTGCATTGCCAGCTCAAACCAGAGCCAGCTTGCAAATTTACGATACAGCCGGTCGATTGGTTCGCACTCTGATTAGTGGCGAGCTTGACGCAGGCACACACTTTGTGACATGGAATGGTAAAACAGACAGCGGCAACGTTACTGCATCAGGCGTTTACTTCTATCGTCTTGATACAGAAAGAAAATCAATAACACGCAAGATGCTGTTACTGAAATAAAACTATGGTGATGAGGCGTTCCCCGCTTCGCCTTGTCACCTTTTCAGTTTTTTACAAAAAGAGGAGATGCAAAGTGTCTCCTCTTTTGTTATGTTCGTCTGACAAGGAGGACAGTGATGAAGAAGTTTCTGGTTTTATTATTGGTATGTGGTGCTTTGATCAGCGGTTGTGAGCAGAGCGATGTCGTAGAATTCAAGGCTGTTGTTGATGCAGGTAACGAGCTTGCTGAAGATCAGTTTGGTAGCGATATAACTTTCTATCGTGCTGTAAGTAAAAAGTCAGGCAGTTTGCTTGGCGTGAAAGACAAGTTCAAGGTCAGCAGTAAAAAGAAAAACAAATACATGAGAGCAGCTATTGATATCAATAATCCACAGCTGGATAAAACTCATCAGATACATCTGGGCTGGATCAGGCCGGACGGCAAAGAAATGTTCCGTAAGTTTGGTGAAGTCACAATGACTAAAACCGATGACGGTTACGCTACAAACATTGTCTGGCTGAAAGCTGAAGATCTACATTACTCAAAAGTTGAAGATCCAATCGTAACTGAAAAACCAACTTTCAGACTTGATACAAAACTTAATATAGCACCCGAAAAAGAACGCGACCCCGGCACCTACGCTATGCGTGTGTACTGGAATCGCGAATTCCTGTTTGAGAAAACTGTTGAGCTGGAAGTACCAGAAAAGTTTATGCCTAAAGTTGAGGAAGAAGGCTAAACTTCATCCAGCCTCTCGCCCATTCTTAACCTGTGGCGAAGCTTCATCATCCTGTTATCAAGAGCGCGCAAGTCTACAAGATTTGCGTGTTCTTTTTCGCTAGGCTCAACAACAGATTTCATACCACCGTTATTGATTACAACTCGTCGATCGCCCATTAGTGCCAGGATTGGATCATGAGTTGCCATCAAAACAATTTTGTCCTGACTGACCAGAATATCGAGAGCCTTTTGACGGTCGATGCCTGCGTTTTCAATCTCATCAATCAAGACAACTGGCGATTTTGAAAGTATTGCAGTGTCTGCAATCATCAACGCTCTGGACTGTCCGCCACTGAGACTTGTGATTGGAGTATCCAATGCAAATGGTTCACCAGCGAGAGCATTGGCATCGTTCCAGATCTGCTGAATTTTCTCTTCAGGATTTTCTGTCTGCCTGCTCTCTGCATGCAGAGTCAGAAATTCTTCTA
Organism: bacterium; assembly: GCA_024229695.1. GTDB lineage: Bacteria > Krumholzibacteriota > Krumholzibacteriia > LZORAL124-64-63 > LZORAL124-64-63 > JABIBH01. Next base: position 52,701 of record JAAESD010000182.1, on the reverse strand, counting down.
CAGACAAGTCCATCACAAAATTCATGTTCTGACTTAACTGCGCGACAAGCTTGTGTTCACTTGATGTGCGCCACTTGCTTTCAGGAGTTTTGCCATTAATCTTTACGCTTCTACCGGTTGGTGTGTCATTCTGAGCGACCCATTCAATATCGGCAAGCAGTCTGCTTTTGCCCGATCCGGTTGGCCCGACAATACAAATCACTTCACCAACTCTGATAGTCAACTCACGCACACCTTCAGGCTCACCGTTTTTACAGTTGCCACCAAAGATGGTAATTTCATCGACAACTTCTTCATCGTCAGAAAGAAAAGATTCCATTTCAGTAATGAATTCAGCGAGTTGATCCAGCAATTCATCACTGGCAACTTCACTAAGTTTCAACGATGGGTCATCTTCAATTTCCAGATCGTTTTTTGCCAGAAAAGTTGTGGCATAAGGCCATCGTGAATTCAGATCTCCAACAATGATTGAAGCAAGCTCTTTACGAATATCCATTACTTGCTCTCCTTGGGTGAAGTCATTGGATCTGCAGTTTGTCTTGTAGTATCGCCAAGGTCCATTTTTCTGACATTACCCATCTGGAATTCACTACCGATTCTGGTTTCACCCAGACAGTAACTGCAAAGAGCAGCCGGCATTGAGAACCTCAGTTTTTTACCTTCGACTGTTTCAACTTCATCGCCATCAGTCCACAGAGTTGAAAACTCAAAACTGCCCTGACCGGTGATGCCGTTGACATGCATAATTCGTGCTTTTGGATTTACTCTGTGAACGCGCGATGCAAATACTTCACGCTCTGCCTGACTTACGATATCACCTTTGGTAATGATTACGATGTCAGCACTCTTGAGCATCGGGCCAATTTTTTTAGGAGTGTTGATACCGGAAAGATTATCTATTACACAGACTGCAAGAATTTCGCGTACATAAGGTGAACATCGATTGCAAAGCCCAGCACTTTCGCTAACCAGAACATCGAGATTTTCTTTGATTCCCCACTGCACACACTCTTCAATATTGCTGACAAAGTAGTGGTCGGGACAAAGTGCGCCTGAAAGTCCTTTTTTAACCGGCACTCCAACCTTGCGATAAATTTCATCGTCGTCAGTGTAAAGACAGTCAAATTTCACTACGCCGACATTGAGTTTTTGTGCCTGCAAATGTTCCAGTGTTTTCAGAATCACCGATGTCTTTCCAGACGACGGCGGTCCACTTACTGTTACTAACTTCACACTAAACCTCCGCGTTCTCGGTAAAGATATCCAACAGTTTTGGAATCAATACACCAAGATCATTTTCTTTAATAAAGTCCCAGCCTAACCATAACCAGCTTGCATTTTCAGGCAACGGGTTTTCAACACCGGGATTCAACGACGGAAACAACCCGCGCTGAGATAGAATTGCGCCTGTTTCTTTACTCATAAAGAAATCAGCCAGCTCTTTTGTTCCTTCGGGAGCATCTGTCTGTTCAAGCATAAACACAGGACTGATAATTGCGCCATCGTCCGGCCAGACAATCTCAACATTAGGATTCATGTGAGCCATTTTGCTGAAAAAATACGGGATAACTGTGATTGCCGGCGATTCTTCCTGTCGACCTGCAAACCTGCCAGCTGCCTGGCTTGGGTGCATTGACTTGAGCAGGTTTCTGGCAACGCCACGAATCCCGTCTTCGCCATAATGCTTATAAAGTGTGAGTAAAATTCCGTTGAACAAATCAAAGTCACCAACAGGCATTGCTACCCGACGCTCAAATTTTGGATCAAGCAGTTCTTTCCAGGTACGAGGAATTTCTTCGCCCTCCTGGAGTTGAGTTTTGTCGACCAGGAAAATTGCAGGTACAACAGAAATCATAGAGAAATGACTGTCGGGATCTTTCAAATCTATACCGGTAAAATCTGTGTTGGTATTTTCCCAGGATCGATCAACAAATACATCCTTGTCCTTGAATCGAGCCATATTCTTGTGATCGAAAAATGCTTCAAAACCTGCCGACAAGAACAGGTGCGGCAGATCATCCTGAGTCTTGATACGTAACATCTCTTTTTCAACTGCGTCCATGCCGATACTGGCAGCTGCCAATCTGTAACCAATTTTCAAATCGTGTTTCTTTTCAACATCATCGCGAACCTGCTCAAAAGCTTCAATCAATGGCAGACGAACCGGGCATGGCAACAAGCCGGCAACTTTGATATCGCCACTGCTTGGGAACATCTGGCTATCATCAGCCATATTCAAAGTCACATCTTCAGACTCACGTGAGTTTTCTACTGCTTCAACCAGCAGACCCCTGAATGTATCAAAGTCTTTCCCTTTCATCATCATAGCCTGTTCCAAAGTGACCATTTTTCCCTGTTTTGTGCGCTTTTCTTCATCGCCAACATGAGCAAAGCCATTTTCGACAAAAGCAGGTATGGTTTCAGGATACTTCTCAGTGACTTCAAAGAGAGTCATTTCAGCGGTGATTTTGATGTCTGACATTTCATAACTCCTGTATTAGCAATACGTTATTGAATTTTAGAGTGATTCCATACCATTTGGTATGGAATATTAAAATGAATATAGTAATTATTTACTTGTTGGTAAAGATTATTTTAGCAGTTGACCACCATGTTCACGCCCCTACAATCAGTAATTATGAAAACACTAACTATTCTCCTCGTATTAATCAGTAGCACTCTATGTGCTCAGGTCGATTTTACCTCATCGAACCTGCCAATCATTTTGATTGAAACCGATAGCCAGGCAATACCTGACACTTTGGATATTGAAGCCCAAATGAGCGTCATCGACAACGGCCCGGGTAACCGAAATTATGTAACTGATCCTTCAGTAGATTATGATATCGGGATTCAGACACGGGGCCATTCAAGTCAGTATTACTTCCCCAAAAAACAGTACGGTGTTAATACCGGCACAAATGTTTCTGTTCTGGGTATGCCCGCTGAACATAAATGGGTATTACAAGCCCCATACAGCGACAAAACTTTTATGCGTAATGTACTTGTTTATCAGCTTGCCAGGGACTTGGGTTACTGGGCACCTAGAACCAGATATTGTGAAGTTGTATTGAACGGCAACTACGATGGACTTTATGTATTTATGGAAAAAGTCACACAAAATTCTGAACGAATAAATATGGAGCCACCAGACGACCCCAACTGGGGATTCATTGCTGAAGTTAAACCGGATTTTCATGTGCAAGAAGATGATATTTTTTTCGGCACAGAATACCCAAATCGGTTCTGGGTTATAAAATACCCGAACGCCGATGACCTGACACCAGACATGATCAGCTTTATTACTGACAAAGTTACAACCTTTGATGATGCGCTTTACAGTGGGTCTCTACCTGACTATCGGGATCAGTTTGATATGGCATCGTTCACCGATGTAATCCTGCTCAATGGATTAACACGCAATGCTGACTTCTTTTTCGCAAGCACATTTATCAACAGCAACTACAACGATGTTCTACACCTTGGCCCTGTCTGGGACTTCAACATCGCTCTTGGCAATAATTCGTACGAAAGTCACTGGGACGTTGAAGGATGGTCCATGTTTGTCCAGCTCTGGGCATGGCCTCTGGTTTTCAATCCTTATCATAATATACAGGAACAACTCTCTGAATCATGGTCACGTCGTCGGCAAAGTGTTCTGAGACTTTCAGAAATCGATGGCTTGCTGGACGATTACACAGAGCTCATTACTGAATCCCAGGAAAGGGATTTCGAACGCTGGCCACGACTTGGAGAACATGTCTGGCCCAACTACTTCATCGGTGATACATGGCTTGAAGAAGTTCAGTGGTTACGAAACTGGATTCATAATCGCGTTGCCTGGTTAGACACTCAATGGGGAATTGAAATGCCCGTTGACCCGGTAATAAATGAAATCAACTACAACTCGGATGATGGTTTTGATCCAGGTGATTGGGTCGAAATTTTCAACCCGATGGTAGAACCGTTGGATGTATCGGGCTGGTGCCTGCGCGACGAGAAAGACTCTCATTCATTTTATCTCCCGGCAGACACAGTGATTCCAGCAGATGGTTATCTTGTCTTATGCAAAAACCTCTATGATTTTTCAAATGCTTTCCCGGGTGTTGATGCAATTGGAAATATCGGGTTTGGATTTTCTGGCGGTGGCGAAATAATCAGGCTGTTCAATACTGAAGGTCTACTTGTTGACTACGTGCTTTACGATGACAACGCGCCATGGCCAACAGCACCAGATGGCAACGGCCCAACTCTTGAACTCATGTCCCCTAATATCGATAATAACCATTATTCGAACTGGACTGCATCAACTGGCCACGGCACACCAGGTCAGATAAACGGTTCTTTTCAACCTATCTTTTTATCTAACTTTTCTGTAGAACCTGCTACAGATGGTGCTCTGTTACAGTGGACAGTTATTGCTGAAAATCTAAGTTTTACTTTGACTGGAAACAGTAATGGCAGTCAATGGAATGTACCTTTATCTCAAGTTAATAACTACAACTGGTCAGCATTGGATCAACATCCAATCGGTCCAAATGAATCTGTTCTTTATAGACTGAATGTAATTGATGAAACCGGGTCGGAATATCAGGTTGGAGCAGTGGAATACTCACACAACTTCATTCCGATGCTTACACTCAACAGTATTTCACCAAACCCGGCAAAGAACGATGTCTCTATTCGTTTTTCTCCCGGCATAGGATTGAATACTCGTATAGCTATTTACGATCTGGCTGGAAGGCTTGTAAAGACAGTGCCAACTGGACCTGCAACTCAACTGATGACTCTGAATGTTGACAACCTGGCAACTGGAGTTTATCTGCTGAGTCTGGAAAACGAAACTGGAAGAGACACACAGAAACTTGTTATTCAGCGATAACAATTCTGTTTAACCATATGATAATGTGGAATCCCAACTTCAGTAAACATTTCACCCTGCTTGGAATAGCCAAGTTTCTGGTAGAAACCAACAGCTGTTTCTCTGGCAGCCATTTCAATTTCTTTATAGCCCAAACCAAAAATTTTCTGTTCTGAAAGATTTACTAGCATAGCGCCATAGCCACACCCCTGAAAATCAGTATGAACTGCCATTTGGCGTAATTTTGCTTTCTTGCTGCAAAGGGGTTTGAATATAACGCTCGCAACAAGCACAGAATCCTGAAAGAGGCCAAAATGAAGTTGCTGTTGCTCTCCGACAATGTCATTGTCCGACAGCCTCATTCCTAATGGAATTCTTAAAACTTGATCACGAAGATCAAGAGTCATTTTATATTCCTCTGAACCATGCATTATCTCAACAATCTGCATCAATTACCCTAACATTGTTATGTGATTTAAGTAAGCCAACTCTAACTATTGACCTCATATACTTTGTAAGTTTACACTTAAAAACATGAAAACACGACGCGAATTTATCAAAACTGCCGCCCTGGGAGCTGCTGCTTTAACAGCAGGAAACGCTACCAGATTAATTGCATCAACCGGTCCTGTTCGCAAGCCATTGGTAGTATCCACCTGGTCATTTGGTATGCCTGCCAATGTTGCTGCCTGGAAAAAACTTGTTGAAGGTGAACGTGCACTCGATGCCATAGAAACCGGTGTGCGAGTATGCGAAGGCGACCCGGAAGTCCGGACTGTTGGCTACGGTGGCTACCCTGACCGCGATGGCTACGTGACACTTGACTCCTGCATAATGGATGAAACTGGCAACGCCGGATCTGTTGCATTTTTGCAGCACATCAAGCATCCGGTATCTGTTGCCAGAAAAGTTATGGAAGAGACTCCACATGTAATGTTGGTTGGCGAAGGTGCACTCCGGTTTGCTCTGGACCAGGGTTTTGAAAAAGAAAATCTGCTGACACCAAAAGCTAAAGCAAGTTGGAAACAATGGCTCAAAGATGGTGGCAACTACGAACCAATCCGCCCGGATCAGGCTGACCACGACACAATTTCCATGCTCGCAATTGACCAGACCGGCGACCTGTCAGGCTGCTGCACAACCAGCGGGCTTTCATACAAAATGCACGGTCGTGTTGGGGACTCTCCTATTATCGGTGCAGCTCTTTTTGTCGATAACGAAATAGGCGGTGCATGTGCAACCGGAGTTGGTGAAGCGGTAATTAAAACCGTCGGCAGTTTTCTGGTTGTTGAATTGATGCGACAAGGCTTGTCGCCACAGGAAGCATGCAAAGCTGCGGTTGAAAGAATTGTAAACAGGTATCCCGAGTATAGAAAAGTTCAGGTCGGTTTTCTGGCAATCAACAAGCGTGGTGAAGCTGGCGCTTTTGCTATCGGCAAAGGTTTTCAGTATGCGGTTCATGATGAAACCGGGAATGTGCTTGTCGATGCGGAATACTTGTTAGGCTAAACTATCTCGCCATCACAACCCGACGAGTAAGTACAGTTGTATCAGTTTGCAATCGAATAAAATATACTCCCGTTGCAACCGGAACTTCTGAAGAAGTTTTCCCATTCCAATACAAATCTGTCATCCCTGCAGGCATCCATTGTTTGCACAAGGTTTTAACTCTGCGGCCAGCAAGATCAAATACTTCAACAACAGCATAGGCGCCAGTGGCAAGTTCAAATGCAACCTGAACATCTCCAGCTGAAGGGTTGGGTCTTGGTGCAAAAAGTGTTGTCGATAGAGTGGATTGTTGCTCAGGATCTGGTGGAGGATCTTCAACTGCAGTCTGAGTAGTTACTTCTGGTCCTTCGTACCAGCCTTCCCATTCTTCAGGTGATATTACCATGTCTCCTGGTTCATTTATAAAAATAAACCTGTTCCTGTAATCGCCAACTATTTCCAAGTCTGCGATTGCAGTATATAACAATGTGTCGGCAGGGCTACTTCCAGACGTTTCCATTTCAAGCTCAATAAAACCTTCTTCATCTGGCAGGCCAATTATCACACTTCTATTCGTTGTAGGCCAATCGCCGTCTCTGTCATAATATCGAATTTGAAAAACAAACTCACCTGCTGGGCCTTGCTCTGGTGTGCACAAAGGATCAAATAACTCTGGAGGCCAATCCACATCTTCACGAACAATCGGTCCTTCAATTGGCACTGATGGCCACACAACTCGCTGCCCGTATTCATTTAAAAAATTAAACGAGTAAGCATAAAAACCGATAGAATCCAAAACTGCACTGGCAGTCCAGATTGTTCCATACTCTCCCTGCTGCCCGTCGGAATTCATCGACATTTCAAAATAGAAATCACCATCACAATAAATATTAATCATATGTGAAATAGGATAATCACCTTCAAGATCACTGTATTCAACTTGCCAACTGAAAGAATCGCCCCGTTCTCCTTCAACAGGATCCAGAACAGCATTGTTCAGTCTTGGTGGTGAATTATAATCAGAACATCTGGAACTCCAGGCTCCCAGATTACATCCACTGTCATAGGCAATCCAACCGATTCCATCAACACCCCACTGTTCACCCCAGGAATTCTTAACTTTCCATGCTTGAATATCATCATCGTATCCAATAATCAGAAGCTCATGACTTGATCCGGTTGGGAAAGAACTGTGAGCATCATAAACACCTTCACCATGCCAGAAGAAATCATAATAAACATCCAGATATGCTACTACCGGTCCATACTGAAGTGCCTGATTTATTGCGGCAACATCTATAAAGGCATTTGTTATTTCCTCCCAATTTCCAAGAAACTCCAATCTGGAACCGATATCAGGGCAAGCATCACCACATGATACCTGATCATCTGCCTGGTATGGAAAACATGCTTCATCACAAATTCCGCTTTGAACCATAAAGTCATAAGCATGCCGTGTAATACCGACCAGACACCCGGTCTGGTTAATACTGCATGACAAAATTCGTTGCTCGGAAAGATCAAGATCCATCTGTCCGGGAATACCCTCTTCAATCATTAACCATGATTCAAAAGCAGCAACAGGCGCAAAAACCCAACAGGCACCACAAAGACCCTGGTCACGAACCGGAGTAATCCAGTTGCCATCGTTATCAGTCCAATCAAGTGTTGTTGGCAAAGGTCCCGAAATATGAGGCAACACTGGCCCGGCAACAGCATCAAGTTTTGGCTCTGCGCCGCAAGGATATGGTAACTCTGTAGCAACTAAAGGTGTAGCCATCAACAGTAGTATTAAAAAAACAATCATTAATTCCTCCACACTGAATATACAGTAATTTACTTCGATGTCGCAACAATGACTAAAATCTAGTATATTCGTGCGGTAGAATTAACGCTCTTAACCGGAGGTACAACCTTGCGTTTTCTTGTTTTCTTTTTGCTGTTAGTTCCCGTTCTCTCTTTTGCTGCTGCACATCCGTTTACTATTAACGACATGCTTGCAATGGACCGCATTGGTGATCCGCAAGTTTCTGCCGATGGCAGTCGCATTGCCTTTGTTCTCAGGTCAACAGACCTTGAAGCAAACAAAGGCAGAACCGATCTCTGGATTATTGACAGTGATGGTCAAAACCTCAGACAACTCACTACTGACCCTGCCGCAGACTTCAACCCCAGATGGGGACCTTGCGGATCGATAGTTTTCCTATCCACTCGCAATGGCTCATCACAGATATGGCTTATTGACCCTGACGGTGGTGAAGCTTCACAGGTAACAGATCTGCCTCTTGATATCGGAGGAATGGAAGTTTCTGCCGAGTTGCATTCGTTCTTACTGGCCATTGATGTTTACCCTGGTCTGACAATGGAAGAAACTGTTCTGCGTGATGAAGAAATTGCATCGAGCCCAACAACCGGTATGGTTTACGATGAACTTATGTTCCGCCACTGGGACACCTGGGAAGATGGTAAGCGAACTCATATATTCCTTTCACAACATCCAGCACTTGGTGGCAAGACCTGGGACTTGATGTCAACTCTTGATGCCGATACCCCTACTCACCCTTGGGGCGGCATGGAAGAAGTCACTCTAACTCCAGATGGCTCTGCTCTGCTTTTCACAGCTAAAGTTCTGCCAGGCAGCGAACCTGCATGGAGCACGGATTACAACATCTACTCTGTTCCAACCGATGGTTCTGGCCAGTGGACAAAGATTACAGAGAACAAGGCATGGGACACAACTCCATCGTTCTCACCTGACGGGAAAACTCTCTGCTATCTGGCAATGGACAGGCCAAACTTTGAGGCTGACCGATTCCATTTCGTACTTCGCAACTGGAAAGACGGTTCAGAGAAAACACTGGATTTGATTTACAACAATCTTGACCTCAGCCCTTATGGATACAGCTGGTCACCAGATGGAAAATCGCTGATCTGTTTTGCCAACCATCTTGGTCAACGATCAATTTTCTCAGTCAGAATCAAAGACAATAAAGTCAAACTGCTTGTTCGTGATGGCAAAAACCAGCAACTAGCTGTTGGTAAAGACAGACTTTATTATGCTCACGAATCTCTGGCCGGTCCTGCTGAAATTCATAGCGTAAAATACAACGGCAAAGACCACAAAGTTGTCACTCACATCAACGATGAAAAAATTGCCGACTGCCTGATTGGTGCTGCTGAACAAATGACCTTCAAAGGCTGGAACGACGAAACCGTTTACGCCTATGTTGTAAAACCTTACGACTGGACTCAGGAAAAAGCTGATGCAGGTCAAAAGTGGCCAATCGCTTTTCTTGTTCACGGTGGACCTCAAGGTAGCTTTGGTAACGACTTCCATTACCGATGGAACCCTCAAGCATATGTTGGTGCAGGCTTCACAACCATCGCTGTAGATTTCCATGGCTCAACCGGTTATGGGCAGGACTTCTGCGATGCAATCAGTCACCACTGGGGCGACAGGCCTCTTGAGGATCTGGAAAAAGGATTGGCTGCTGCACTTGAAACATACAACTGGATGGATGCCGATAATATTGTTGCCGCAGGCGCAAGCTATGGTGGCTACATGATCAACTGGATGCATGGACAAGAGTTTGGTAAGAAATTCAAGGCGTTTATTTGCCACGATGGAAACCTTGATGAGAGAATGGCTTACTACGATACAGAAGAGCTCTGGTTCCCTGAATGGGAGCACAACGGTGCGCCATGGGAAGAAGGCAGCGGATACGGCACCCACAATCCTGCCGATTACGTGCAGAACTGGCATGTGCCAACTTTGGTTGTTCATGGAGCATTGGATTATCGGGTAGTAGATACTCAGGGAATGAGTACTTTTACTGCCTTGAGAAGAATGGGTGTTCCTGCAAGACTGCTTTACTATCCAGATGAAAATCACTGGGTACTGAAACCACAGAATTCAATTCAGTGGCACAATGAAGTCATGTCATGGCTACAAAAGTGGACTGACTAGTTTTTATATGGCCGCGGGGTTTTTTAACTCCGCGGTCAATTTGTTGCACTGATATTTTCCATCCGCCACTGCTCGTTACCATTGATATCGGTTATAACAATACCACTTCCAGACTGCAATTGATTTCCACTTCTTACAAAGTTTGTTATAAAATGATGACCATTACTTTCAAAATTTGGATTGAACCTGGACATCGTTGTTACTTCACCCTCAACCCGATATATAGGTGAAACTGGTGTTGGCGGGGTCATAAATAATTCAACACGTAACCAGTTATCATTTAAATCGGTAAACCGAACTGTTACTGCTCTTTGTTCACCATTCACGTTCAACACATCGCAAGTAAGTCTCCCTATACCTGTATAAGTCCCGGCCCAATCACCACTGAACTCATTATTCTGCGGCGTTACACCTGGCGCATATGGATCTTCGCAACCAAACAAAAGTAACAATAAAACTAAAGCCCATTTCATACTTAAACCTCCGTAACTATATTACGGAGGTTCTTGTTTTGTTGCAACTGTGGTATTGTCATCGCAACTGAAATAGATACAATGAATTATAAAGGAGTTCTCAAAGTGCAGAATAAAATTGTTATGATAACCGGAGCAAGTAGTGGAATTGGCAAAGCATGTGCCGAACAATTTGCAAGCAAAGGTTGTAAACTGATTCTTGCTGCAAGACGCAAAGATAGACTTGAAGAACTTGCCTCAACTCTACCGGTTGAATGTCTGACTGTTGAGCTTGATGTCAGAGATAGAGAAAAAGTGAACTCAACAATTTCTAGCCTACCAGAACAATGGCAGAACATAGAAATCCTGGTCAATAATGCCGGACTAAGCAGAGGACTTGAGCCTTTGCAAGAAGGCGATCACACCGACTGGGAAGAAATGATCGATACCAACGTCAAAGGTCTGCTCTGGATTACTCGCTCTATCTTGCCGGGAATGATTGAACGCGACAACGGTCATGTCATAAATATTGGTTCAGTATCCGGTCACGATGTCTATCCTGGCGGTGCAGTTTACTGCTCAACCAAATATGCAGTTCACGCAATTACAACTGGCATCCGCCTGGATTTGAAAGGTACGAAAGTTCGCAGTTCAACAGTTGATCCCGGAATGGTAGAAACTGAATTCAGCCTTGTCCGATTCCATGGTGACAATAAAAAAGCGGACCCGGTTTACAACCAGTATCCGCCTTTACAGCCTAGTGATGTTGCCGATGCAGTTTTGTTCTGTGCAACTCGTCCATCGCACGTAAATATCGGTGAACTGATTCTCTGGCCAACTGACCAGAAGAGTGTCACTATTTCAAATCCAAGAGGTGTGGACCTGGATTAGATTCCAGGCTCCACACTAATAATTTCCCAGCTTTTCATATCGCTGTCTTCGCCAAATGTGACTGTGTCGCCAGGCTTGCTGCCCATAAATGCCATCGCCATTGGTGCGCGATACGACAACACGCCCTGCTCAGGATTGGAATCCCAGATACCGAGGAATGAATAAACCAGCTCTTCTCCAGTGGACAGATCTTTGGCTGTTACTTTCGTCCCGACATTTACAAACACTGAATTAACCATCTCCTGATCAATCACTTTGCATCTGGCCAACTCGTTTTCAATTCGTGTTGCACGACTGGTAATTTGATCACGTTTTTCAAGAGCTGCAGTATATTCCGAGTTTTCAGAAAGATCACCATGGCTGGCTGCTTCACCAATCTGTTTGGCAACAGCAGGAATTTCCTCATTGATGATTTCATCAAACTCACTCTGGCGTCGTTGCAATCCTGTTTCAGTTGTCCAATAAATATCTTCTTCAGTCCATGGAGTTGATGACTCAATATAAATCTCAGGGTGAGCATTTCGTAATCTTGCACCGATACTTGCTTTCAATCTGGCTTTGATTCCTGCATTTTCCTCTATCAACTTCTTGAACATTCGAGCATCAGTTTCGGAGATATCTTCCAGCAACTCGTTTATTGGTCTGGATTCAAAAAGATCGATTGTATCATGAGCCCGTTCGATAATCTCGCGTATCCGATTATCATCAGACACAGCACTCATACGACCGTTGGCATCAATCAGATTCAAAATCGCAACCAATAGATTTTTAGTTGTCAACGAAGGCAAATCAATCATGCTATCAAGTGTTTTGCTCTCGCCAAAGCGTACACGCCATATCCAGAATATTGCCTCCGGAGCAGCAGTTGGCCTGCGAACAATTTCCACCAATGCGCCTTCCAGCTCATCACTGAAACCAGCAGCAAGAAGCTCCTTGGTCATCATCTCACAACTCAACTTGCCAACACGAGGCATTACCTGTGACCAGTAATCTGCCCAGCTATCGGGCTGAGATTTGCGCACAAACCCGAGCACAGTCTGCAACAGTTTGTCATTCAAACGTGTTACCATCTGAGCAGGTTCCTTGACTGAACCAATAACCTTGTTGGCAGCAGCAGGATTCATTTTGACAACCTCTGCCCCTGTATCGGCAACAGCACCGTGCACAGCAAGGCAAGTCAGAGTCAAAATCTGATCGGTCTTCAAAAGCGGTCCAGCCATTTTGGCTGCTGTATTTCCCAACTCAACCATCAATGATTTGTCTTCTGGAGGATTCTTTTTGTACTCAGTGATGTAACTTAAAATAAACTCAAGTTTCTTTGAAGGTTCTTTAATCTTTTTGAACAGATCACGTTGTCTGTCTTCAAAAGAACGCTCATTGCTCAGCAATCTGAACTTGGGCTGGCCAGCACCAGTCATCTCCAGCTTGGAAGCTTTCTTCAAAATCTCTCGCGCTTTTTTCCACCAGCTGCTCCATGCCTTTTCGCCATTGAGCTCGATGTAGTAACCTTTAAGATCCTTATAGGTACAACGCTTGTTGCGAGTTTCTTTCAGTGCCAAAATTACAAATTCAACAGGATCTGATTCAGCAACTTCACGCAGTAATTCCGGTTTGTACATCAACATCGATGAGAAATGATCATCTGCCAGAACAATTACATTCATAATATCTTCTGCGTTCAACTGCTTGTCTCTGATGTCAAAGATAACTTTCATTTCCAGAGCGTTGCCGTTTACCGACTCAACCATTCCTGGATGAACTGTTCCCCGATGCTTCAAAAATGCGCCTGGTCGCAGAGCAACAAAACGATCCAGCAACGGAACTGCCTCATCCAGCCTGCAACCATCATTAAGAATGTTCCCGGTAAGATTTTCGATCTCATCAAAATCAGGAGTGGCTTCTCTATAAAGTTTCTTTAATTCTGTCAGCAAAAATTCAGACTTGATAAACGTCATAGCAGCATTACGTGCAGCTGTCAGCCTGCTGGACTTGCCATGATTTTTTTCCCAGATATCGAGCATGGTTTCAACCATTCTCTCAGCCAATTTTTCTTCGCCGATACGAGATACCATTCCAGGCAAACGCATCAAATCATCGGGGTCGTTTTCAGGATTAGCTACTGCTTCCGGCCACAGTAATTCCAGCTCTTCATACTCTTTTTGTTGTGCATGTTTTTTCAGCTTAAGCAGGCTCATTTTTTCCCCATCGATATTTACGCGAAAACCACCGCACGGAGCGGTGGCCAGAAAATCGGCTTTAAATAAGATAATACGGAATTTTATTGAATCAACGGAAAAAGACTATTTCACCATAGTCATTGGCCAGGTTTTTACATCAGTGCCACACGCATATCGCACGAAATATTTTCCTGAAGGTTGCATCATGCCATGTTCATCTCTGCCATTCCAGGTAACATTATGCCATCCTGGGGCAGTTGAAGTATCAAATGACCGCAATCGCTCGCCTTTGACAGAGTAGATTTCCAATATGGTTCTTGAGCCGTCTTCCGATTCTGGAATACCGTAACTTATTGTCGTTTCAGGATTAAACGGATTTGGATAGTTAGGTAACAGCCCTGCACTCAGTGGAATAAGAATGCTTTGTTCTGGCTGTGGAGCCGGGATGAAAAGTGACTCGGAAGAGATGCTTAGTGGTCCCTCTATATCATGTTCAGATACCCCGCTGACGCGAATCTGGTAGCTCAAATCGTATTCAACATCAAGCGTGTAAGTTGTGTCTAGAGCAGTAGTTATCAGCTCAAACGGGTTTCCTTCAACGGCTACATAGACGTTGTAATGATCTACTGGAGAACCATCTACTGGCGCAGACCAATGGAAGTCCATTTTCACAATATCAGCATGCACTGAAAACGGCACTACTGCCGCTATCAAGGTTATTAACAAGGTCTTAGTAATTTTAATTTTCAAGCCTGCCACCTGTTTGTAAAGTCCCCAGGTCCTTCTGAGATTCATTATCACAGGTTTGAATGCAACTTGAGTGCCACAGTTAAGAAGAAAAAAATCGAAAACGCGGGCAGCTCCTCTGCGCCAATATTTACGCCTAATTGCCAAATGAGTCAATAACGTTTCTTGAATTATTTATAACCTGTTGTAACGTATGAATCATGAAAAACAAAATCGACAAATTAGGCGCTCACGTTTCCGCTGCCGGCGGTGTTAGCAAGGCCATTGCAAGAGCGAATAGCCTGCCGTGCCGGGCTTTTCAGCTTTTTACAAAAAATCAGAATCGATGGGAAAGCAAGCCTCTGGAATCACCAGAAATCAAAAATTGGTTCTCAGAACTTGAGGCTCATGACATGGATACATCTGCTGTCTGTGCTCATGACTCATACCTGATAAACCTGGCATCGCCGGACCCTGTGAATCTTGAAAAATCGATCAACGGTTTTGTTGAAGAAATACATCGATGTGCAACTCTTAAAATCCCCTACCTGGTCTGGCACCCTGGAAGTCATCTTGGACAGGGCGAAGATGTTGGATTGAAGGCTGTTGCTGAAAATATGGATCGGGCAATTGAAATCTCTACCGATGACTCTGTAAAACTCTGCATAGAGACCACTGCCGGCCAGGGAACCAACCTTGGATGGCAGTTCTCCCACCTGCGCGACATCATCGGGCATTCAAAATATCCCGACCATCTGGCTGTCTGTGTTGACACCTGCCACATCTTTGCAGCCGGCTATGAGTTGGGAACAAAGAAGCAGTGGAATGCAACTATGTCTGACCTTGATGAAAAAGTTGGGTTGGATTTGGTAAAAGTTGTGCATGTAAATGATTCCAAAAAAGTACTCGGCTCACGTGTTGATCGACATGATAGAATTGGTCAAGGCGAGATTGGAATTGAACCGTTCAAACATCTTGTAAATGATAAAAGATTGAAGCACGCTATGATGGTTCTCGAAGTTCCCGGCGGCATGGAAGCGTGGGAAGAAGACCTCAAACTGTTGCGAAGCCTTTAGTCGAACTCTTGATACTCGTCCTCTTCATAATCTGCCATTGCAGCAAGCATCTGTTTGCGTTGAATAATTTTACGAATCGCACCAGCAGCAAACACCACAGCTAAGATTACAAACATCGTTGGCCAACTAGTAATAAAGACCAACCAACCATATTTGATTTTCATCTTGTTTCTGAATCGATGCGCAAACTCATCCAGCGTATCACCGGTCAGGTTATAAAATGCCTTCCGGAAATCTCCAGTAAAAGCAGACTCAGCAGCAAGCTGCCCGTAGATTTCCCTGCCATACTCCTGCTCCAGAAAATTCACTGCCAGCAAACTTGCCCTGTAAGCTTTGTCAGCCCAGGCAGCATTGGAAGGAAACGGTTTATCCAGACTATACAACGACGGAACCCTGCCACTCAAAATAACAGAGAGCGTGTCTTTAACTCGCCACTCGCCGCTGAGTTTTTGCGCGACGCCTTCATGGAACCAGTGAGGCAACCTGACTTCAAGCGCAGATTGCATCAACAGAATATGAACAAGTTCGTGAAGGAATATTTCATCAAGTCCCCTGCGAACATCAGGAGCTGTCTGGCAATCGATAACTATTGTTTTGCCATCTGGAAAAGCTACACCCACTCCCCAATCAGGAAGTCTGTTACCAAGCTCACGTTGAAAAGTATCGGCAGTAAGCAGATAACATTTTACTGGCTGCATCTGCAGATGGCCCGGCATCAGTTCGTTATAAATTTCAGAACCGGTAGTTGCCAACGCTTCTCTACACTTCTGTTCAGCAGAAGAATCCAGCCCTTCTTCAACGATGAATTGAATCGGGATCGATGCGGAGGCTGTAGCAGCAATAAAAAGTAATATAACCAGTAGAAATTTATTCATCGGATTTTGTTAGCTCCCTCTCTTATGTAAGCTTCTTAGTATAGTGCATCGCTTGCGGTAAGATTGTCAAACTTTCTCGCTCGTTTTAACATCGGTCTTCTCAACACCATCTCCTTTGTGCCACAGACATCTCCCCCTAACTAAATACAGTGTACTTATCTTTTTGTAAAGCGTACTTGACATTATGTCTTCTATACACTACACTTCTTGAATCCAGAAATGAGGCACTATGGAATTAAAAAATGAACTGAAGGTATGGCGGGCCAGGCGGGATATCACCCAGGAGCAGTTGGCCAATGAAGTCGAATTGAGTCGCCAGACCATTCACTCTATCGAAAAGGGCAAGTTTGTGCCCTCAATAATGTCTGTTCTGAAAATCGCGGCCTATTTCGAGACACGTGTTGAGGACATATTTTTTCTAAGGAGCAAAGACTAATGAAATTCAGAGGAAATTTTGTGCTGATGTTTGCCGTGCAGTTATTGAGCGGCATCTGGACATATTATGCGTGCAGCCTGTTTGGACTGGCCGGAATTGGGTATGGCTTCATCCCCTTTCTTCTGATTCTGATTGTTGTTCAAACCAAATACACACCCGATGAACGGGAAATGGCCCTGCTGCACAAGACCGAAAGCATCCAGGGCATGATCATTGCCGCAGGAATGGCCGTAGTCTATATGTTCTTTCCAGAGTTGAACTGGTTCTATGTCTTTGTATCGTCCATTTCAGTGGTAAGAGGAGCGACAGGTATGGTGCTGTTTTTGACGCGCTGACCGGTCAATCTAAGCCGTTTAACAGATCAATTGTCTTTGTAATACAACCGATGAGATTGACCACCATACATAACAATGCTACAATCATCATGCTCGAGTAAACCGCACCGCAACAATAAATGGAAGTATAATCGTGAACAAAAAAATCAGTTATATAATAGCAGCATGTACTATGTTGTTGATATCAGTAACACCTTGCGTTGGAGTCGATGCCATGACACTAGACACATCAGAAGGTAGCTTCATAACCAGACATTTTACTCCGGATGCAAATGGCAATGCAATATGCTACGGCCCATATCGCGATGGCCAACACCCTGGAGAAGGTTCACCATCATCTGAACAATTACTGGAAGATCTCAAAATCATGGTCCGGCATTGGAACATGATGCGAGTATATGGATCATCGGAATTTGCAGAAGAGCTTCTGGAACTTATTAAAAATAATCATCTCGATATGAAAGTTGTAGTTGGAGCCTGGATTGGGCCAGAGTCTGAAGAAGACAATAAAGTAGAAGTTGAAAAAGCCATTCAACTCGCTAACAATTATCCTGGATTAGTACCTGCTGTCTGTGTAAGCAATGAGACTCAAGTCTATTGGTCTGGCAACAAATATCAACTTGATAAACTGATTGATTATGTTCGTTATGTTCGTGAAAATGTGACTGTTCCGGTCACCGCATCCGATGACTTTGGATATTGGATAACACCTGAAAGCAAAAAACTTGCCCGGGAAATTGACTTCATAATGACCCATGTACACCCATTATGGAATGGTATTCAACTGGATGATTCCATGAAATGGGTTATAGAACAAATGAATACTATCGAAAGTATCCATCCTGGTAAAGCGCTGGTTATTGGAGAGACTGGTTGGGCTACTACATCCCATGACCAGGGCGAACAGGCTAAACTTATAAAAGGTAAGCCTGGTGAAAAAGAGCAGTCTGAATTTTATAAAACTGTGTATCAATGGGCAGAAAAAACCAAAAATATTGTGTTCTACTTTGAGGCTTTCGATGAAAACTGGAAAGGTGGACTACACCCAAATGAAGTAGAAAAACATTGGGGATTTTATAATGCCGACAGATCAGCAAAAGCTACTTTCAACAAGTCGCAAGTAAACTGATTGCCTGAATTTCTGGTCAAATAGAAAACACTCTATTTGACCAGAATCATTCTTATCGTGTCCTGATATTCACCATTATCAATCTTGCAAAAATATGCTCCGGCTGCTGCAATATGGCCAGAGTCATAAGTACCATTCCAATTAGCTTCGTAAGACCCGACATCCATTAGCTCACTATTAATAAGAGCTTTAACCAACTTACCATTAACATCATAAACATGCAGATTGATAACAGATGGTTCGAAGATATCATATCTTATTTTCGTCGATGGGTTGAATGGATTTGGATAACAAGGCAACAGGTCAAACTTACCAATATGTAACTCTGGCAGTACTGCAGTTACGTCCATCTGAATATCGAAATAGTTAACATTGTAGCCACTTGAATCTGAAACAAACTTCATAATCTGAGGCCCGGCGGAAAGTGCAGCCGTAACTGAGACTGTCTCCCATGTTTGCCAACCATGTGTAACTGGTACTTCAATATTTCCTGTAACATCAATACCGCTAAACTCGATATGAAAATCACCACCATCTGATAATGAAGATACACGAGTATTAATTATATAATTACCAGCCTGCGGGACATTTACACTATACTCCAGCCATTCACCATCATAGGTCCAACCAAGATTATATCCGCCACCAGAATCCTGACAAACCTCAAGATCGACATCCTCTGAAGGACGGTATTGTGTTCCAGCATTTCCAACATCAGTGTCATAGTATGAAACCAACTGACCACCAATATCAAAGTCTTCAACTTGAATTAAAGCAGGTAAAACAAATTGGCTTCCATGATAAGGTCCCTGTCCACAGCCTGAACCCACAGTTATGTCGACAGAATCAATTGCAAATCCACCGGCATCATCAATTGCCTTTGCTTCTATCACAAAACAACCATCGTCAACATCATTCCATGTGAATGAATATGGCTCTGTACTGTCCGATCCCAAGTAAACTGAATCACCATAAAATTCAACAGTAACAACCATTCCATCCTCATCAGAAGCTGTTGCATTTATTGTGATGTCACCTGGTGATAAAACATCGCCTTCAGAAGGTGATGTTATTACAACTTCAGGAGATATATTTGGGGTTTCCTGATATACTCTGACATAGTCGATAAGATATTCCTGGGGCAGACTTGCAGTAATACAGCCAGGGTTCAAACATCCTGTATAAGTACCACCTATTGCAGAATTGAGAATGATATAAAATTCTTGATCAAATGGTGCAAGTGGATTTTCCGGAGCATTGTTGCAATGCCACTGCCAACTGTATTTTGTTGCATAAAGAACATCATCTACATACCAGCGAAATTGATCTTCATCCCACTCGACGGCATATATATGAAACTCATCCGCAAAATTCGCGCCACCCATTGAGTAAGAGCTGGTTGTATAGGTGTTATCAGGCCAACTGCCACCAAAGTGAAGCGAGCCACCTATTGAAGTTGTAGCATTTGCCGCTTCCATAATATCGATCTCGCCACTAGCTGCCCAACCACCATATACACTAAATTGAGGCATCATCCAGAACGCTGGCCACATTCCGCCACCTGTAGGAATCTTGGCCCGCATTTCAATTCTACCATACCTGAAGAACTGCTTGTTTCTTGTATGAACTTTGCCCGATGTATAATTAAATCCACCGTAGGGTATATCGTTGGTGGTTAGAACCAGGTTGCCAGCAGAGACCGAGACATTTTCAGCCCTGTAGTATTGAAGTTCCTGGTTCCCCCAACCTCCAGAACCATTTCCAATGTCAATATTCCAGTTATCACTGTTCAAATTGGATCCATTAAACTCATCTGACCATACCAGTGATAGATCTGCACTCGCACTGCCAATAAAAAAAGCGACTAATAAGATTGTTGATGTGATGATGAATTTCATGAAAGTTGCCACCTGCAATTTTGTTGTTGTTAGAACATAAGAGCTAGAAAGTCTCAAAACCAGCTATTATTATACCCTTTGTACGGTAACAGTACAATCATTTTTTTATTTTTCGTTTTATTTAGAGATAAAATCTATATTCCGCTTGATAATTTTAGTTTCTAAGTTAGTATGAACTTTCCAATTATAGTACTTTATGATTGATTAGGGTGGACTGGTAAATATTTGCTAGAATGCCCTTTCAGCAAGGATTATGGGATTATGAATTATAAAACAAATCTCCAATGGAAAGGCCTGAGGAGGGATGGACCCGATAAGCCACGTCCACTTGCTGATGCTGTTTTGCGTCTTATTTGGCAAAAACACCAAATGTCTCGAGCAGAAATTGCCAGAAAAGCAAACTTATCAAGATCTACAGTTTCTGAAATAATCAATGAAATATTGCCTTTGGGAGTTGTGGCTGAAATTGGTGAAGGACCCTCAAAAGGTGGCCGTAGACCAATTATGCTTGAATTTCAGGATGACTCATGTGTTATCCTGGGTGTTGAAATGAGTGGAACTCATATTGTTATCGTGATGACAAATCTTCGAGGCCATATTATCAGATCAGAGTCAGCTGATCATCCTGTAAGAAAAGATCCTCAAGGAACTCGAGAACTGATAGCCCGTTTGTGCGAAAACTGCCTCAATCACAAGTCGCGCAATGGGAGACCTCTTCTGGGAATAGGTATCGCAGTACCTACCCCCATCAACCCTGCTGATCCTAATAGAATCTCCAAAGTAGTTTTACCTGATTGGTGTGAAAAACTGGAACTCAGTTTCCTGGAAGACCAATTCAATGTTCCTGTAATGATTGACAACGATGCAAATCTTGGTGCCATTGCTGAACAGTGGTGGGGACTTGGACGCAAAAAGAACAATTTTGCATACATTAAAGTTTCAACTGGAATTGGCTCGGGTCACATAATTAATGGAGAGATTTATCGCGGATCCAATGGGACTGCTGGTGAGATAGGTCATATCTCGATAGATCCTAAAGGGAAAAAATGTATTTGCGGCCTCAATGGATGCCTGGCAACCATTATTGGCGGTAATGCAATCCTGGAAAGAGTTAAGGAACTTAGCATCGATTTCCCTGACAGTTCACTTGTTGGCAAAGACAATACTATCAGCTTGGTGTGGGATGCCGCAATTTCCGGAGATCCTTTGGCATTAATAATTGCTGAGGAAACTGCAACGAATCTTGGTGTAGCAGTTGCTGGCCTGATAAATCTTATGAATCCTTCACTGGTCGTAATTGCCGGTGAGTTAGCTCACCTGGGCGATCATTTGCTGGAACCTTTGCGCGATTCTGTAAGAACACGCACTCTAATAAGCTCGGCAGATTCTGTAGAGATAGTAACAAGTGAATTAGGACCAAACTCAGTAGCAATTGGCGCTTCAACTATGGTTCTTAAAACAGCACTTAATGACTCCAGGCGTATTCCCAGAGTTTCCGCCTGACAGACATTCAGTTATAAGAGTTTTAATTTAATCTTCAACACTATTGCTTGTGATTGTGCCGCTATACCATGAGGCACTTTTCTTGGCAGTTCTATTCTGTGTATCCGGATCTACAGCATAAAGACCAAATCTCTTCTCAAAGCCAAAGCCCCACTCAAAATTATCCAGCAACGACCATGCATAGTAACCTGCCAATGGGACACCTGCTTTTATTGCCTTTTGAGCATTCATTAAATGATCTCGAAAATAGGCAATTCTTCTTGAATCTGTAATTTCACCATTTTTGTCTGCATCATAACTAAAAGCAGCGCCATTCTCTGCGATGTAGATTTTCTTAGGCTGATATTTTTCATTTACATTAATAAGAGAATCGTAAAGTCCTTTTGGGAATACCTCCCACCCCATATCGGTTAATTCTTCTTTAGGAGCAGCCGGGACAGCAACTGCTTTACCAGAGTTGTCTTTTTTCATAATTGTTCTGCTATAGTAATTAAGGCCAAGAAAATCAGTTGGTGACGATATTATATCCATATCTCCATCTTCAACAAATGGAAGCTCGCTACTTTCAAGATGACCTGCTCTAACTCGATCCTCAATTGCATCTAAAGGATAACTACCATTATACAGAGGCTCCAGATACCAACGATTAAAAAATCCATCAAACCAGCGTACAGCATCATGGTCTTCGGGACTGTCACTGTGGGGATAAGCGGGGCAGTAATTATGGACTATACCAACTTCTGATTTATCCGACGCCCGGCGTATTACATCAATAGCCCAACCATGTGATAGCATTAAGTGGTGTGCTACTCTTAAAGCTTCAGCTGGATTTTTGAGACCTGGCGCATGATGACCCTCTTCATAACCAAGAGTTGTGATACACCATGGCTCGTTGTGAGTTGACCACATTTTTACACGGTCACCAAGCCTATTCACTACAGCTTGAGTATAATCGATAAATGATTTTGCTATATCACGATTTGCCCAACCACCCTTATCTTGAAGAATTTGAGGCAAATCCCAGTGATATAAAGTAAGAAATGGCTTAATATTATTTTCAAGCAACTCATCTACAAGCGAGTCATAGAAATCAAGACCCTTTTCATTTACCGCACCAATTCCTTCAGGAATTATTCTTGGCCACGATACTGAAAAACGATAACTATCCACACCAAGATCTGACATAAGCCTAATATCTTCACGATATCTATTGTAATGATCGCATGTTACATCTGGGTTAGAACCATCATCAATATTACCGGCTATTGATGCAAAGCGATCCCAAATTGACTCGCTGCGCCCAGCTTCATGTCGACCACCCTCAATTTGTTGAGATGATGTTGCTACACCCCACAAGAAGTCATCCGGAAATTTATATGAAGCCATTGATTGAACCTACCCCGTTGCCCAAAAACCATTAATCCAACTCAGATTATTGGTTATTTTAAAAAAAAGCTTTGTTCGGAGTCCGAACATAGTGTATAATATTAACATCATTGTCAGCTCATTATTCTACTCAGAAGTAAAGATAAAGCAATGGTAATTTTTCCAGTCTGGCTGCCATAGACATGTTATGAGAGTGGCTGAAAAATAAGCGCTTCAGAATTTTGATATAAAAAGAAAC
This sequence comes from bacterium, assembly GCA_024229695.1. Taxonomy (GTDB): domain Bacteria; phylum Krumholzibacteriota; class Krumholzibacteriia; order LZORAL124-64-63; family LZORAL124-64-63; genus JABIBH01. The sequence goes on along the minus strand of JAAESD010000182.1, from coordinate 29,263 downwards.
GAGTTTCATACTGTGAAAACCGAGCCTAAAAAATTTACAGATACATCAAATGAATTTGTGATGCCAAGCGGCGAATTTGTAATAAGAGGCAACCAGGAATATTACGTTATATCAAATTATAGCTTGATGCCGTCATTTTTTATGTCGCTTGCCAGTAACTCCGATTTATGGATGTTTATTTCATCAAGTGGAGGACTTACAGCAGGTCGAGTTGATGCTCAATCAAGCATTTTCCCTTATTTGACAGTTAACCAACTTCACGACGCCCATCACCATACAGGCCCCATAACTTTTATTCGCATTAAGGATGATGATGGCAAACTGACCCTTTGGAAACCTTTCACTACATCAAACCGGAACAATCATCAACTAAAGAGAAAGTTATATAAAAACACAATTGGCAATAGGGTCATTTTTGAAGAAACAAATATTGAGCATAACCTTACTTTTACATATAGCTGGTCTGGATCTGACGAATTTGGATGGGTAAAAACTTCATCAGTCAAAAATATCGGTAACAAGAAAATTGATTTTGCAATCCTGGATGGCTTGAGAAACATTCTCCCCCATGGTGTAGATTTGTCGCTCTATCAGACCTCAAGTAACCTTGTCGATGCTTACAAAAAATCCGAGATTGATCCTGAAACAGGTATAGGAATATTTTCATTAACATCAGGTATAACCGACAAAGCTGAAGCATTGGAAGTTCTCACTGCTAATACTGTCTGGTGTTGTGGGCTTGAAGGATTTAAAACCCATCTTGATATTGATATTATAGATAAGTTTAAAACTAATAAGGTACTACCAAATAAAAATACACTGAACGGCACCAGAGGGAACTATTTAACATCGGGTGAAATGCAACTTGAACCAGGCGAATCAAAAAGCTGGAAAATCATTGCAAATGTAGGCCAAAGTCATAAAGATATTTCCGATTTGCAGTTAAAAATTGGTTCTGACACAGACCTTGATAACGAGATCACAGATAGCATATCAGCTGCCGAAAAAAGCCTGCTCAATAATATTGGAAGTTCTGACGGAATCCAGAAGACCGGCTCACTAAAAACGACCAGCCATCATTTTGCAAATGTACTATTCAATAATATGCGCGGTGGAGTTTTCGACCACAATTACAACATACCAACAAGAGATATTCTGTCCTTCCTTCAAGCCAGAAATAAATTTGTTTTTGATGAGTTCAGTAAGACAATATCTGAGTCAAATGGCACTATAACACTTGATAAACTTGTAAAATTAGCAGAAACAAGCGACAACAAAGATTTCTTGCGATTGTGCTATGAGTATCTCCCTCTTTACTTCAGCAGAAGACACGGTGATCCAAGTAGGCCCTGGAATCTTTTCTCAATCCAATCCAGAAATAATAATGGTGAACGAGTTCTATATTATGAAGGAAACTGGAGAGATATATTTCAGAACTGGGAAGCTCTGACTATGTCGTTCCCAGGGTTTATCCGAAATATAATAACAATATTTGTTAACGCCTCCACTATTGACGGGTTCAATCCTTATCGAATTACAAAAAATGGAATCGATTGGGAGACTGTCAATGAAGATGATTCGTGGAGCAATATCGGGTATTGGGGCGACCATCAAATTGTTTACCTTTTAAAACTTCTTGAGTCAATTGACAAGTATGATCACTCTGCTTTTCACAGCATGTTAACTCAGAACATATTTAGCTATGCTGACGTTCCATATATAATAAAGCCTTATAATGAGCTACTGCAAAACACTCAGGAAACTATCCTGTTCGACAACCATAAAGAAAAAGCCGTTGCACAGAGAGTCTCAACAATTGGTGCTGACGGTAAGCTTGTTACCGACTCAGATGGTGCTATTTACAAGACAAATATGCTTGAAAAGCTGCTTGTCCCAGCTTTATCCAAAATTTCAAACCTGATTCCTGATGCTGGAATATGGATGAACACACAGCGTCCAGAATGGAACGATGCGAACAATGCATTAGCTGGTGGAGGCTCTTCAGTTGTAACACTATGCTATCTTAATCGATACCTGGAGTTTGTTTCCAAACAACTCGATAATCTACCTGAATCCATAGTATCTGTTTCTAATGAAGTAAATAGATGGCTGGAAAAAATTGATTCTATTTTGACCTCTAACTTGGGAAAAATACAAACAAACTTTTCAGCAGAAGACAGAAAAACGTTTCAAGATCAGCTTGGAACAGTTTTCTCAGAATATCGACAAGAAGTATACAAAAATGGATTTAGCGGTAAAACAGACATAGATACCAGAAAAGTAAGCAAGCTCTTCAAAACTGCACTTGAATTCACACGACATAGCATAAAGTCAAACCGTAGAGAAGATGGCCTCTATCACGCATATAATGTACCTGAATATTCAAAAGAGTATACTGAGGTTGAGATTGTCAGACTTCCCCTGATGCTGGAAGGACAAGTAGCAGTATTAAGCTCTGGCATACTGACACCTGAAGAATCTATCGACGTGTTAGAAAAAATGTATTCAAGTAAATTATTCAGGAAAGATCAAAAAAGCTTCGTTCTTTACCCCACAAAGACATTACCCGGGTTCTTGGAAAAGAACACAGTTCCAGAACATGATATACGGCAGATTTCCTTAATTAATAAATTGCTCTCATCTTATGATACAACCCTCATTTATAGAGACGCACTAGGAGTCTGCCGTTTTAATAGTTCCATTCAAAAGAGATCAGACCTTGTAGATGTTCTTGACTCCTTAATGGAAAACAAAAAAATTGCGAATGATGTTGAAGACTCAAGAGATGCTGTTTTGGAGTTATTTGAAACTGTATTCAATCATCAATCGCACACCGGCAGATCCGGTGTCATGTACAGGTATGAAGGTATAGGGTGCATATACTGGCATATGGTAGCTAAATTACTACTTGCAGTACAAGAGATTGCCATGGCATCAAAAGATAACGGCACCTCAGAAACTACATACAACAAGCTTGTTGAATTATACTATAAAATAAGGTCCGGCCTTGGATTCCAAAAAAATGTGATTGAGTTCGGCGCCTTTCCGATGGATCCTTACTCTCACACACCGTCAGACAGTAAAGCCAGACAACCAGGTATGACAGGTCAGGTAAAAGAAGAAGTTTTAACCCGTATGGGTGAGCTTGGAATTCAAGTTATTAAAGATAATCTATATTTCAGGCCATTCCTTTTAAAAACAAGTGAGTTGCTTGATTCACCATATGATTTCGAATACTATAATGTTAATGGAGAGCACATCTCCACTAACCTACCTGCCAATTCACTGGCATTTACAGTGTGCCAAACATTAGTTGTATATAAAGCCAGCAATACAGCTACTAATAAAATAAAGGTGAAACTTAAAAATAAGCCTTTAGAAGAATACACTGGCGTGAAGCTTGACCGCGATATTAGTAAGAAAATTTTCAACAGATCAGGAGAAGTAGAATTTGTTGAGGTTAATCTGAATGAAACTGACTTCCTCTCTCCTTTTGAAAATTAGTCAAACAGACTAACCCTATAGTTTTAAGAGGTAACAATGAGAGTCCTCAAATACCCGGCACTCATTCTTTTCACGCTCATTCTTCTAGCCCCCGTTTCCGCAATGTGTCAATGTATTCTTGCAAATCCAAGTTTCGAGATTTCAGGATCAAATGGACAAGTTTTTGAAGGCTGGAACCAGTTTGGAGATACAGGTTATGCGACCGAAGCATCTCATGGCTTCAATGCTGCTAGAGTAAGCGGCCAAAATAATGGCATTTGGAGTGTATCTGGATATTGGCAGAATTTTGATTGTGCACCTGGTGAACAGTGGAATATTACCGGTAATGTCATGCACCCGTCCACTAACCCACTTACTGGACAATGTGTGGCAATTGTGAATGTTGAGTGGCGTAATGCTGTTGGAGATTTGATTGACTACGACACATTTAATGTCTGTTTTCCCACTTCACAAGTTGACCAGTACATCGATTTTCAATTAACGAGTGATCAGGCACCAGCTGGCACAGCATCGACACATTTTTTACTTGGCGTACTACAAAGCCCAAGTGACATATCTCCAGATGTGTACTTTGACCAGGTTACATTTTTCAGCACAACTACCCCAACTATTGATGAGGTACAGTGGAATGATTTTCCAGGTGGAAGAACAATTGCTTTTGGTGGATATAACTGGCGTGTAAAGGGCCCAGGATATTTTGGACCAGGGAACAATTATTTCAGCGATTCTGAAACCAGTATCTGGATTGATCAACAAGACAGATTGCATTTAACTCTAAAAAACGCAGGTAGCACCTGGCTATGCTCCGAGGTTGTTAATGAAGATGCATTGGGATATGGAGACTATATTCTTACAACATCCGGTCAAATACACTTGCTGGACCCTGCAGCAGTATTAGGAGTTTTTTTGTGGGAGTATGGACCTTGTTGGGACGATAGCTACACATGGTGGAATGCATATAACGAGGTGGACATCGAATTCAGTCGTTGGGGAAATGCCCAAAACGGTATTTGTCAGTTTGTTGTACAACCCTGGGATTTCCCTGGTAATATTATTAGATTTGATACCACTTTCGGTGAAGATGAACTGGTTAGCAGCGCCATGAGATGGTCACCCGATAAAATTGAATTCAGAATATGGAGAGGTGATGCCAATCAGGAGTCCCAAAGTAACCTGATCCAATCATGGACTTACACCGGGCCTCATATTGCCAGACCAGAACAGCCCCGCATTCATCTTAATCTTTGGAAACTGTCATCTAATCCTGTAGACATTCAAGAAGTTATTTTTGATGACTTCGTCTTTGTTCCCTTAGAGAATACAACCAGTATAGATGAAACACCCGGAAACCATATTGCATGTCCCAATGGACGACTGCATTCTGCTTATCCGAATCCATTCAATCCTAAAACAAGTTTAAAGCTGAGTCTTATTAATCCAGACTACATAAATCTAGATATCTTTGACATCGATGGTGCAATTGTAAAAAACATTACTTCTGGATATTTTGATAGTGGTGAGCATCATTTTGAATGGGATGGATTAGATAACAATGGCCGGAAAGTGGCGTCTGGTTTGTTTATCTGCAGATTAAAAGGTAATGGCTATATTGAAACTCAGCGTTTAATCCTTATTAAATAAGCAAGCCATAGGTTTCAGTGAATCAGGCTATCATCGAAAAGAATTTCAAAAAAAATAGGGGCTAGTATAAACTAGCCCCTTTTTTGATACTTGTAATTATCTCTAGCGGAATAACATTTTGAGTTCACCCATTGAGCAGTCTTCGTTAGATACAGTGCTGAGATTAAATTCTATGTTATCATAGAAAATACCTGATGGTTCATAGCCACCTGCATAAGAATAGAAACCAAACTGCAGGATTTGTCCTGGCAGTGTTGCATCAATAAGGATTTGCAACTCATATGTAGTCCATGATCCTGAAGTGTTTGTCAGGTCAACATCGATAAAATTAGTCATCGCCCAGCCAGCACCAGGGTCTAGAGTTTTAATGAATGCTCCAGCAGTTGAGTTACCAGCAATATTACCTAGTTTAGTTTCTAATTGGTAAGTCCAGGTTGTTCCAACATCAGCTGCATCAACAATCTGCTCCTGGAAAACATTGCATTCAAGTATTGCGCCATTTCCATGGTCGGCATTGTTATAATCACTGTAAACAGAAAGTGCTTGTGGGCTCATGCTCTCGCCTGTTGCTATAGCACAAAATGCAGCGCCATCATTTGGTGCAGGGAATGCTCCATATCCATACCACCAACTCATGTCAGATCCAAATACGTTGGCATAAACTAGCCAATTGTCACCTAGCATCACACCTTCTCCAGGCAAAGGATTTGACTCAAAGTCTGTGCTGTAAGGTGTTAGAGCAAATGCAGCCATTGGAATAATGCATGCGATTGCAACAAGGATGAGGGAAAGTTTTGTTAGCTGTTTCTTCATTGCGGTGTCCTCTCGATGAGTAATGTTTCTAGCGAACTGAAAATAATTAGAATCCGTTCTTTGTGACTTGACTCTATTGTACACTATGTTCGGTGACCGAATCAAGTCTTTTTTTTATTATTTGTGATTTATTTTAGGACATAAAATCAAGCTAAATTTTTTGGTATACTGGCTGTAATGTGTCAATATATAATAAGTATTGACCGTTCTGCAAAAATCCTGTACTTTGTTCGGCATTCGTACAAAGAGGCTCATATAGTTGGATAGATTTTCAATTCTTTAACAAGAGAGCGACAATGAGCGCGTCAAAACCTGCAGAAACACTCCCACAAGATAAAGTTAAGTTCTCACACAGGCTCGCATATGGCGCTGGGGCATTTGTTAATAATTTACTTGCTGCTGCAAGTGGCGGCATGATGATAGTTCTCAATCTTGGCCTGGGCATGAATCCAGCATTAGTTGGTCTTCTTGGTGCTCTTCCCCGACTAACTGATGCCTTCACTGATCCTCTTATGGGATTCATATCCGATAACACACAATCTAAATGGGGAAGACGACGCCCCTATATTTTTGGAGGGGTAATATGTGCAGGGTTACTATTTGCCCTCTTGTGGCAACTTCCAACTGGGAAAAGTGAGACTTTTTATTTTGTTTGGTTTTTGGTTGGGTCGATACTCTTCTATGCAGGCTACACTATTTTTGCCACTCCCTGGGTTGCTCTGGGATATGAACTAACCCCCGACTATCATGAACGCACCAGGCTAATGGGAACTCAAAACTTCGTTGGTCAACTTGCTTATATAGTCTCCCCCTGGTTTTTGTGGATAATGAATTCAGGAAGATTTTTCCGTGATCCAATATCTGGAGAACCAGATCAAGTTGCTGGTGCAGCTGGGTTAGCTATAATTATTGCCATCGTTGCAATTGGTCTTGGAATCTTGCCAGCAGTTTTGCTTAAAGAGAGGCTACAGCCAGTAAAAACAAAGACAAAGGACAAAGTTTCATTAAAGAAAAATATTGGAAGTTTTTTCAAAGGGTTCGGCATAACTCTATCTAATAGTGCATTTATTAAATTGTGCGTGGCAACATTTCTTGTTTTTAACGGTTTTATTTTAATATCTTCATTCCAATTTTATGTGATTATATATTATGTCTGCGGTGGCGATCAAACCGCTGGAGCCAAATATGCCGGATGGGCTGGAACTGTTGGTGCAATTTGCACATTTGCTGTAGTTGTTATTGTAACTTGGCTAGCCACAAGGATTGGAAAGAGAAATGCATTTTTCATTTCAATAGGGCTTTCAATTGTTGGGTACGCTTTAAAATGGGTATGCTATAATCCTGAAATCCCATGGCTCGTAGTTCTCCCCGCTCCTCTTATGGCTTTTGGTCTTGGAGGTTTATTCACATTAATTCCATCTATGGTTGCTGATGTAGTTGATACCGATGAACTAAAAACCAATGAGCGACGAGAAGGAATGTTTGGCTCAATATTCTGGTGGACAGTAAAACTTGGCCTTGCAGCTGCACTAGCTGGTGGTGGCTATATATTAAATTTTACGGGATTCGATGTGGAACTGGCAGCCAACCAATCTGCACATTCAATTTTCTTGTTGCGCTTATTTGATGTATGGGTCCCAGTAATAACTTCTGCTCTAGCAATATGGGCCATATACACCTTCCCGATAACAGAAAAGAAAGCAAACGAAGTTCGAAAAGTTCTCGAACAAAGGCGCGGATCTAAACCTTTAGGTGATGCCAGCTAAGAATTGTGTATATTGTGTAACATTAAACACGACCGTATTGGTAATATACGCTCGTGCTTGACAGATAAACAAAAATCTTGCATACTTTGTTCGGATGCCGTACATAGTGTGAAAGCAGTTCCAGGTTGCTTTGGAACTCTTTAAATGTGATCGTGATTTTACGGAGGTATGACGTGAATCTGAGTAACCGGAATCGAATCAGTCTGCTAGCTGCCTTGGTTTTACCAATTTTCTTATCATTGACTCTATCTGGTTGCAGTGAAAGAGATTTCAATGAGTTAACAGAGGCAACTGCGGTGGCTGATCCAGATGTTTTTATTGATGCATTTGGTGTCGATCTAGACTATAGCGCTTTCGAATATTCATATTACGATGCACTTACTCTCGAAGATACTGGTGGCTATAACGATACACCAACTATCAAAATCACTATTCCTGAGGCTAATTGGGCCGGTGGATCATTTTGGACACATAATCCTAGAGATTTAAGTACTTTCAATGCACTAACTTTCTATGCCAAAGCAACACAGTCTATGGAACTAGGAGAATGCGGAATTGGCATACCTATTGTAGATAATGCAGATTATCAAACTACTGCTTTCAGCATACCTCTTGAACAGGAATGGACTCAGGTTATAATACCAATTCCAAACTCTGCAAGACTTACCAGCGAAAGAGGAATGTTCTGGTTTTCTCATGGTGGAGGCGGTGTAGGAATCTGGTTTGATGAAGTAAAATTTGCTGAAGTTTCTGGAATACAAAATCCTGAACCAGTTATAAATACAGCCTCAGTTGATGCTCTGCTTGGCGAAATTGTTCCTATTGAAGGGGCAAGCACAACATATCAAGTTGGTGAACAGGAGCTTGAAGTTGCACATTCACCATACTACTTCACATACTACTCTGCAGATGAGTCTGTAGCAGTTGCTGAGAATGGTCGAGTAACCGCAGTTGGTGGTGGAACAACTACCATCACAGCAAAACTAATAACAGCAAACCTTGATACAACTGACGTGGAAGGTATCGTTACTGTTACCGTAATAGCACCTCCATCCTCCCCTGCACCAGCACCAGCTCTTGATCAGGCTGATGTTATATCCATTTATAGTGACTCATATACCAATGTCACTGTAGATTCCTGGCTTGCCGAATGGACATTTGGTGGTATTGCTGTATTTGATCAACAGATTCAAGGTGATAATGTTAAAGCCTACACAGGGTTCAACATTCCAACGTATTATACCGGTATCGAATTCACTAATGACTTAATCGATGCAGAGTCTGCTGGCATGACACACATCCATATGGATGTATTTGCATCGGCAGGTACGCAATTTGGCTTTAAGATTGTAGATTTTGGTAGCGACGGTGTTTGGGGTGGTGGAAACGATACAGAGAGAGCCTTTAATGTAAACAGTGGCTCAACACCTCAGTATGTTACTGGTGAATGGATGTCGCTTGATATCCCATTAACAGAATTCTCTGGAATGAACTTTGAGCATATTTCCCAATTAGTTTTAGCTAACACTAATAGTGGCAGTCTATGGTTGGATAATATCTATTTCCATAAATAGATATCTGATGACAAAGACAAGAATTTAAGAAACAGGTTGGAGATATGGATTGCAAAGAAAAGTCGAATTACCACAGCAGAAGACGTGTGCTTAATAGAACTGACTCAATATACATCTTCATTATCTTTCTGTTGATGATTGTTGTTGGCTGTTCATATGAACCATACAGCCCTGGATCAAATAATAATGATCCTATTGAGTACACTCTGGTCTGGGAAGATAATTTCGATGGGCCTGCCAATCAATCTCCAGAAGATTCAAACTGGTCATTCGATGTCGGTGGGCACGGATGGGGCAATCAACAGCTGGAGTTTGATACCGCCAGGACTGAAAATGTATCACTTGATGGATCTGGAAATCTCAGAATTATAGCTATCGAAGAAGAGTATCTTGGACGTAATTATACCTCTGGTCGCATCAAGACCGAAGGCAAGTTTTCACAAAAATATGGTCGCTTTGAAGCAAGAATTAAACTTCCTGTTGGGCAAGGTCTATGGCCTGCATTTTGGTTATTGGGTTCTGACTTCAGTTCTGTGGGCTGGCCAGACTGTGGCGAAATAGACATCATGGAGTATCGCGGGCAATCACCAAATGTTGTCAACGGGGCTCTTCATGGGCCTGGCTATTCAGGTGCAACACCTCTAGTTGGCAGTTATCATTTGTCTGGCGATGGATTCAATGAAGGTTTTCATGTCTTTGCCATTGAATGGACAAGCAATTCCATATCATGGATTGTTGATGATTATACATACATGACTAAAGTAATCGGAGACCTTCCAGGAAATACTTCCTGGGTCTTCGATCACCCATTCTTTATTATTTTAAATGTTGCTGTTGGCGGGCACTATGTAGGCTCACCAGATCAAAGCACAGTATTTCCTCAGACAATGTACATAGACTATGTGCGTGTTTACGAAGGAAATTAGTTAAAGAGCCTTTATTAATATTAAATAATTGTAATCCAGAAACTTTAAACCCCCTCTGCCATTAAGACAGAGGGGGTTGTTATTAAACAGTTTGTTTTTAGTAATTACATGGCAATACTGATATATGTCCTTACTTCCCACTCTGATCCATTGCCATACGCATCTACCTCATTCATGAAATCGTCCCAAGTTCCGTAGTTTTCCCAATCATCTGGGAATCGATACCTGTTAGAGTTTCTGTCAAGAGTACGATAGAGTCCTCTAATTCCTATCTTGGTTTCTGGTTCATCTGCAAACCATTTTGGCTTTCCAAGAGACCATGAGACATCACCCAATAGTTGTAATGGATAGGTTAAGTTCCAGTCTTTATGATAGTCGTATATTCCCCAATCACCAATTTTAAGCACCCCGTATAATGAAAGAGATTTATGAATCAAACGTGCATCAACACCATAACGGTGAATAATTCTATTTACCTGGTCATTTAACTGTCTGTCCTCAATAGATAGATCTTCAATATCATTTCCCAGGTATACCCAACCATTAGGTTCAGCCATTCCCGCATAAGCATTGGCAACCAGTCTTGTTTCTGAGTCTAGTTGACCTGCAACTCGACTATGAATCTCCCATTCAGAATGACCAGGAGATGCTCCAGGGAAAGCGTAAACAGTACTACCATCAGAATCAACAAAGAGACCTGCATCTCTGGTAGTTGGCATATCCTTGTACACAAACCCCAAGTTGAATGCAAGGTGGGCACCTTCACGACGATTGTTATCCCAAGCATAGAACCAGGTCTCTGGATGTGGATCATAGGTCAAAAGTATTTCTGCACCGGTCATTTCCCGGTTGCTCCCTACCGCAAACGGATCTGATAACCGGTTACGAGGACTGCCAGGATCTGGTGAGTCACCCGGAACTGGTCCAATAATAGGTTTTTGCCAGAGGAAATTTGGACCTATTTGCCAATCACCTTTATTATAAGTAAATCCAGTAATAAAATTTTTCTGGTTTCCAGACCCAGAGTCTTTCAGTTTCCAGCCTGTAAATGTTATTACTTCGGTTGGGCCACCTTCAGCAACCAATCCCATATATGCACTTTGGGCATACCAGCGATAAGCATTCTTCTCCATGGTAACTTTGCCTTTGAATCCCCAGGCATCCCCATCCTTGATTGTGTCCTGCAAGATTCTGACTTCTTCTGTAGTAACATCATCGTAGATTTGGAATTCTTCACCAACCATCTTACTACCTGACCAGATTGTTCCACCCTCAATTATAAGGTCTTTATAATTTGTTACTGCCTGCAGTGATACCTTACGAGTTTCTGGCAGCGGAACAGCAATTGACGTGTTCAGTGCTGACTGTGGTGCAATATCTTCTTGTACAATACCTGTTAAAGCATATTTACCAATATTACGTTGGTACTTCATTAATACTGACGGATTTGCTCCCCACCATAATTGCGGACCAAAAGCCATCTTTAATCCCTTTAGAGATTTTTTAGCAGAAACTTCGACTCCTACTGGGGCCATTCCATTATAAATATCTATATTTTCTCCATAGAAGGCATCTCGGTAAAGACCAAAAAAGTCACCTTCAAATCCCCAGTGGATATGACCTGTACGATAAAAGCCTTGCATTTCGAACCATTTGTCATCCCAACTGAAAGAACCCTGATAAGCTTTTACACGATCAAAGCCTTCATATGAAAAATCTTCTCCGTTAGCAGTTATTTCTCGCTTACGTCCACGATTCTCATAAAAAATCTCATCTATCGGATTCTCAGGAACATTACCTAAAACATTCAATGACAAGTTTGCAATCACATTTGCACTTGGTTTGGATTCTATATCGACATAGAAAGACTGCATATTATCAAAGCCCATGAAAGAGGGATAGCCTCCATTTGGAGCTGGAGTTTCAGGTGTGTTAACAACAGCACCGCCAGTGCTATATGTTTCATATTCCATACGCATGCCTGAAATTCGTACTTTTGATTGAGCAGACGACAATAACGCTGCACGGTCACCCTTTGCTTCCAATACAGCTTTACCAGGTGTAACTGTGGCAAAGTGTGATGCTATCTTTGTTAAATCTGTATCTGGAGCATATGGATCAAGTTTGAATGCTTTTGTGAGTGCATAATATGCGGCTCGCGGGTAGACCTCATATAAACCGTGGTTATTACTTCTTCCCTTTGCACAAATACCCCACCACTCTTCATTCATATTATTTTCGCCATCTACAAGATCATCGGGGTAGGCACCGTTTGGCCAGGAAGCGTTTGTGTCGTGAACATCTAGTCGTTCTTCCTGACGGAACTTCCACCAACCATCAGACCATTGGAAAATTATACCACCAATAGCATTGCCCACTAACCCCTTACCATATGAACGATCATAAATTTCTTTCCACTGCCCTATGAGGTACTTGGCCTGCATAGACTGATCTTCAACCATTTCTTTGGCATTAAATGCATCTGAACCAAATTCAGTATACATCAGAGGTATATCCATCTTCTCTTTAACTACATCATTCATGTCGCGTACAGAAATACCACGATATTGATTGGTTCCGAAGATATCCAGACCACTACATTCTTCAGCAATTATATCTATATATTGGACATCACCATTCGCCATAGAAACTGGTCTGTCTGAATCCAGCTCATGAATGCCATCGATAATTTCTCCCATAAGAGAGTACAGGAAGCGAGCTCTGGTGCTATTCTGATCGCCTTTAGGCAAAGCTTCGATTTCGAAAGAGCTCCACCAGATACCATAGTTATTTTCATTTCCAAGCAACCACATAAGAACACCTGGAACACCTTCAAATTCTTTGACCAGGTTGAATATCTCTTCTTTAACAGCTGCTCTTAATTTTGGGTTGGAATAGTCAGTATTTGGATTCCATAAACCATCTAAAGTGTAACCCCATCGAGCAACAGGGTGATTGACTATTGTATATATGTCGTATGTTTCATATATGTACTTTACCCAGCGTGGAGGAATACCAGCATATTGCCTTATTGTATTGACTCCCATAGCTTGCAACAGAGGCATCTCATCAGCAAGCATTGACTTTATAAAGTCATCGGACTTACCCCATAAATCATAAGAATAGTTCTCGCCAATCGGCATATATCCCCAGTTCATGCCGAAAACCATAAAGTCGCGTCCATCAACCTGGAGCTTTTGTCCGTTTGAGTCTTTAAATACAGTAACCTTTTCAACACTATCGGGGCCGACAGCTAGAACTGGCAAAGCAAGTCCCGTCACCGATAAGAGAACAAAAATACTAACACTGAATACAGCAAGTTTCGCCATGTGGCCTTTATTACTTAGACTCGAAATCATGAGACCCTCCTGTTGATTGTTCATCAATCTTCTATTAGAGACAGTTGTATTACTGCTCCTGGAGTTCAATAAAATCTCACCAAGGATTTATCATAATTATGCCCAGGCGAGCTTTGTACGGTTTCCGAACATAATGCATTATCATAGCCAATGTGTCAAGACTGCATTATAAACGGAAATAACGAATTTCCCATATAAAGTAATATTTTCAGACCTATGAAAATAAATAAAAAAATGCTTTGTACGGAGACCGAACATAGTGTATAATCTTACCTGTCCTGTTGAGACTGGCGCATTCTGGTATCACTTTACTCAATAGTTTTGAGTATGCATGAAACTGGCTACTGCTTCCCTCTTCTAAAACTTGACACCTGGCAGGATGCCGCTCTTAAACAGGACATAAAAATTTTTATACAGGATTATCCTGTATATCCTACTATGGTCGAGTTGTGATATTATTATCTCAATGTCCACGAGAAAATAATTTTACGACTAAGAGAGGTAACTGATATGAAAAACCGAGTGAGTGTATTTATTGTGATTGCTACAGTAATCATGATGATTCCAGTTTTGGCTCTGGCACAAATTGTTGGCTTTACACAAGATTTTGAGAGCTTCGATGCGTCAAATCCAGATGCATTAGGCAATGCCGGCTGGTTGGTTTATGGAAATGTTTTTGAAGCCGGCTCTGGTGACTGGTTATATGGATACGGCGCTTTTCCGGCCCCCAACAATCCAGCCGCTCCAGCTTTCAGTAACATCGTTATTGGTGAAGGTGGTGTTGAGCAGGGAGCGCAACAGCTTTCAATATTTAGTGATTACGAAAATGCAGGAGCACATACTGCAGGTAACATTATTAACGCAAATATTTTCAAAGAATTCTCAGTATCCGAAAGTGATGTTGGTAAAGTATGGACATTTGGTTATGAATCTAAATTAGGAAATCTGGAAGCTCCAACAACAGCCATGGTATTTATTAAAACTATTGATCCAGCTAATAACTGGGCTATGACAAATCTCGTGAGTGAAGATATGACAAATATCACAACAGATTGGACCGGTGGATCAGTAAGCCTACTTATCGATGCTGGTCTGGTTGGTCAGTTCTTCCAGGTTGGGTTTTCAAATGATTGCACTTCCTATGATAGTTCAAGCATAATCTATGACAATTTATCCCTGACTGACGAAGGTGGAGAACCTTTTGGAATGAATCCATATGAACAGGATTTTGAAAGTCTTGATATGGCTAGTACATCTGCACTCGGCGATGATGGCTGGCTAGTATTTGGAAATGTATTTTCAGGAACCTCTGGTGAATTGCTTTATGGCTATGGTCCCAATCCTGCTCCAAATAATCCTTCAGCACCAGCATTTAGCAACATAGTTAGTGGTGAAGGCGGCGCAGAACAGGGAGTCCAACAGATTTCTGTATTCAGTGACTATGAAAATAGTGCCGCTCATGTTGCGGGTGATGTCATTGAAGCAAACGTTTACCGTGAGCAAATTGTCGGGCCTTTAGACATCGGCAAAACTTGGATTTTTGAGTTCCAAGCTAAAATGCCATTTATGGGTGGAGTAACACCACCTTCTACAGCTCTGGCATTTATTAAAACCCTGGATCCTGGTAATGACTATGAAATAACTAACTTTATTTCTGAGGATATGACATCAATCAGTGGTGACTGGGCCGGTTGGACATTGAGCTTGACTATTGATGAAAATTTAGTAGGTCAGTACTTCCAGTTTGGATTTTCAAATTCAGCGACAAGCTATGCTTCTTCCGCAGTTGTTTATGACAATGTAGTTCTGGTCGAAAGTGATGTATCGGATGTACCTGATGGTGCTGGATTTATAGGTGCCACCCTACGTCAAAACTATCCAAATCCATTTAATCCCATGACACGAATAGATTTCACTCTGGAAAAATCAGAGTTTGTTAATCTTGTAGTCTATGATATTGCTGGTCGTCAAGTAATTAACCTTGTCAATAGCGATATGACTGCAGGAGATCATTTTGTAACTTGGGACGGTATGACATACAGCGGTACTGCTGCTCCATCTGGACAGTATTACTATGTCATGAAAACTGGTTCTGGGCAAATATCACGCAGCATGATTTTGCTGAAGTAGAATTTGATGAACTTAAAGACCTGTCTCAAGGTTACACTTACTGTTGTTTCGGTTTTTCTTCAAGTAAGTGTAGCATTGGGACAGGTTAGATATTAATAAAAAAGATCTGAGGAGCCTGCTTGTGCGTTATAAACTATTATTGTTTTTCTTGGTTTGTTTTATAATTAATTCATGTTCCAGCAATAACCAACACATCAGGCATACCAAAGAAATCATTGTAACATCTGAAGCTGGTGCAAAGCTTGCTCAAATGGACAATATTGGCTTCCAGTCCGGTACAGCTACAGGTAATACTATTACAATTCAACCTGAAAATATTAAGCAAACCATAGATGGAATTGGAACTTCTTTTACTGAATCCTCTGCTTTTGTTTTGGCTCATCTAGAGCCTTCTGAAAGGCGTGCTGTAATGAATCAGATCTTTAGTAAAGAAGGAGCCAACTTCAGTATTGCTCGTACACATATCGCATCTTGTGATTTTACTGTTGAGGGCAAGTACTCGTATGCAGATGTACCTAGTGATATCAATCTGGATAATTTTTCAATTCAGCCTGACATAGACGGGTTTGATACTGCAAAATATCCTGGCATAAAGGATCCTGATTATGATTTGTTACCTATGATAAAGGAAGCGCTGGCAATAAAGTCTGAGCAACGTGACTCCAGTTTGAATATTATCTCTTCGGCATGGACAGCTCCGTATTGGATGAAGGATATTGAAGATTGGTATATATCAGCTTCTGAAGAAAATAATTGGGCAGGAACTGGCGGAGCTTTAAAACCTGAATATATCAAAACTTATTCTGACTATCTGGTTAAATATATAGAAGCATATGCAGAGCAAGGTGTTGCAATTTGGGGCCTGACGCCAGTAAATGAGCCTCATGGAAATAATGGAAGCTGGGAAAGTATGAATTTTAGCCCAGAGTCACAAAATGAGTTCATTAAGCAACATCTTGGTCCAGCATTAAAGACAAGCCCATACAACGATACTCGTATTTTAATTTTCGACCAAAATCGTGACGGGCTTGAGCATTGGGCAGATGTGATTTTTGGAGACAAACAAACTGCACCATTCGTTTATGGAGCGGCAATACACTGGTATGAAAGCACAAACATGGTTTATGAAGACGCCATTGACCGTGTACACTCAAAATTCCCACAATTTAGCATTATTCATACTGAAGGCTGTATTGATAATTTGGGTAATGACGGTCCCCCTGAATCTAAAAACCCCGCTCTTCATAAGGAGTCGAACTGGTTTAATAATGACTCTTTTTGGTGGAATGAAAATGCGACTGATTGGGCTTTTGAGTCTCCGTGGATTGGTGAAGATGTAAAAAATCATCCTATTTATACACCAGTTCATCGTTATGCCCGAAATATAATTGTTAGTCTTGATCATTGGGTTACAGGTTGGATTGACTGGAACATTGTATTGGACTCCATAGGCGGACCCAACCATGTCGACAATTTCTGTGGTGCTCCTATAATGATAGATACAGATACTGAATTAGTTTACTACACACCAATTTATTATGTTCTTTCACAATTAAGTAGAACCATAAGGCCTGGAGACAAAGCTGTTCAGACCCAAAAACATCTACCCGGTCTTGATGATGATACTTTGCATACTTGTGCAACTATTAATGCCGATAAACTTTTAAGTGTGCAATTACTAAATACCAGCAAGGATGTTGTGACAGTTAACTTGCAGATTAAGAAAAGTTATGCTGAGATAAGCATCCCAGCTAATTCAGTTCAAACTGTCAGAGTTCAGCTTTAGATAAAAGGTTCACCGTGTAAATTTGCCGGCAACAATCTTCGACAATTCAAAACCAATTCCAGCACCACCTCCAATGAGAGCGCCCATTGCAGCAATAGTTGGTGGAATCACTTCATTCAGCGTGACTTGTTGAATCGTAGTTAGGAGATACAACGCCGACACATATGCAACTGCAAAAATAGCGGCCCAGAATACAAACTTACCGAACCGCATTGATGTATAGAGTCGATGCGTCATGATACTCAACTTGGTCGCAGTTATAATAGACACTACATGAACTGTGTCACGTATAACGAGAGTTGGAGTTTGTGACTTAGTAGTCAGCAAAACTCCAACATACGAAATAATGGCGAGTAAAATCAGTTGCCATTTTTTCGCCACCGGAATTGTCGCAGCAAACATTGCCACAATTAGTCCAGACATAATAAAATTGAAATATATAAGCTTAGGCTGAAATATTTTTGAGCCAAAAACTGCATACCCAATACCGACAACGCACAAGTAACATAAGACTAATCTGAGTCCAGCAAGTTGAAGATCTGATTGTTTCATTTTTCTCCTGCCAAAATTTGCCTATCTAAACAACGCCTTGACCCCACCCCAATCACTATTCTGGTTGCTTACCGCTGGGCCGCCGAGCTGGATATAATTCCAATAGACACTGCCTTCCAGGGCTGCCAGGTTGCTTGGTGGTTGTTGACAACCAGCAGGCACATCGTCGGCCACCCAGGCGTTGAATTCAGCAAGGAAAAAGGCATCGTTCAAAACAACTGTTCCGCCACCAACTGGCTCAAGCCACAAATACAGATGGGCACCAGGATTACCTGGGCAACCTAGAAGAGTGATAGCATCCCAACCGCTGTCAAAAGCCGATGCCTGGACCCACTGTTGTATTTCTCCCTGGATCAGGTCGTGGTTAGTTCCGTAGTTGTGCACCATTTCACATTCCAGACATGATCCGCCCAACCCAAACTCAATGCGACCAATAACCTCACCCGGAAATGATGGGGCAAGAATCAGTTTGACCATGGCACTGGTTTCCTGGGTCAAATCGTTGATGGTCGTCGGGTCGGAATCCGTATCAATGTCCAGCAAGATTTCATACGCTGAGACAGATGCGGCAACCAGAAGAACAGTGAGCAATGTGGCAAGTGATATGAAACGATAGCATTTGTACATGGTATTTCCTCAACAATCTGGCTAAAAGTTCTTCAACAATCCTGTTCGGCATATGTTTGTTGGTGTCACCTAAACAACATCTTGGTTTGACCCCAGGACATCTCATCATTCGATGTTCCGCAGTCATTATTATCTATTGAGATTCCATGTGAACCAAGCCATCGTTCTTCATCAACATCACAGCAACGCAGAAGGATAGGATAAAGCAGTGCTCTACCCTCATAATCCCCACCAGGATTATTGCCATGAAAAACACAGTTCTCAGCCTCAAGAACGTATCCATTCCAAAACGAAAAGTCCCAAGCATCAGTTGTCAGACCATATCCCTGATTGTTGAGAATGACACAATCTTCCAATGTCATAAAAGTGACCTTCGTAATTATTCCCCCACCGCCATTATTCGTTATTGTGCACCTGATTACATCAGCATGGAGATCTCTCATTTCTATCCACCCGAGGATATTAATTCCATCCCCACCATTAGAATCGATAATCGTATCCTCAATTCTGATGTGTTCACCATTATGGTAAACTCCACCACCTGTATTACCTCTAATTATGCAATTACGGATTGTCGTACTCATGTCCCAACCCGAACTTACACCCAGCCACCCTCCAGTTACCGTAACATTCTCAATCAGTGAAAAGTGGTATGCAAGTCTAACTACGTTTTCATTACCGATCATTCGAATAATCACATCCTCCGGATTTCCGGATTCACCAATTAAATGCTGCCCATTGAGGACCAGAGTTTCTGTTGATTCGTATAAACCGGGAGCAACAAGCAGAGTCCAACCATAGCCAGATGCTGCGAGCGCAGCATGGATTGTCGGCTCATCTTCAGGGATATGGATTGTGTCGGAAAAAGCTGTAGTAGCGAATACTAAAATGAGTAGTGTTGTGATGGTTTTCATTACTATAAACCTCCTGTAAATACAGGTTGCATCGTATAGTAGTCCGATCTCAAAGTCAATTGACAACCCTACTGCTTTGTCCAGTTTATGATCTCAAGTATGACGCTCCATTAACATCAACAATTCCGCCAGTAAGATATTCCGATCCTTCAGAGGCAAGAAATGCTATCGTCGTGGCCACCTCTACAGGTTTTGCTACACGATTCAGTGGGCTTTGCTCTCTGATTGAATCTCCCTTTGGGCTGTCAAGAAGATGAGCTGCCATATCGGTCTCAACAAACCCGGGTGCAACTACGTAAACAAATATGTTGTGAGGTGCGAGTGCTACTGCCATCGATTGGCTCATTGAATTTAATCCAGCTTTGCTTGCACCGTAAGCAGGTGCTGTGGGTTCGCCTCTGAATGCACCGCGCGATGAAATATTAATAATTTTCCCTCCACCAACTTTCATCATATGCTGGGCTGCACAAAATGAAGTGTTGGCAGGGCCGTAAAGATTTACCGACAGTGTGTGCTGCCATACATCTTGCCACTGCTGATAAGTTAATTCAGAAATATCGTTGTCTTCATATATTCCTGCGTTATTAACCAGTATATCAATTTTACCAAATGCCTTTATTGTATTGTCGATTAAGGTCTGAGCATCGTCAGAGCTGGCAAGATCTGCCTGAATAATCACATGTCCACTACCGCTAAGTTGCTGAAGTGCTTTCTCTGCTTTCTGCTTATCCCGATTGTAATGAATTGCAACCTTGGCTCCATGTTCAGCAAAGAGCTCGGCAGTTGCAAAACCAATACCTCTTGACGAACCTGTAACTAAAACTGATTTACCTGAAAAATTGAATTTCACTTTACTCCTAACGCTCATGAATATGGAGAGACCAGGCCTACGCCAATCGGAAGTTCACACCAACAATCTTCTCGCATTCTGGACAACAATACACACGATGGTCAACAAACCACCCATGCTTGACTTGAACCAAGCGCTCGGCTCTTGCTTCACAATGTGGGCACACCGGCTTGATGTCTTTCTTTTCCGCTTTCATAATACTCCTCCTTATTATTTATCGATCTAACTTTGGCTTCTGCTAACACGGCTTGCCCAAATCATCGGCAATGTTGCGATTATAAGGAATAGCCCAAACAGAAACACAGAACCTACAATGCTAATCAGCCAGGTGACGGTGGATGTACCCCCGAAACCCATCAGAACCATCAAAATACCCATGACCATGGAAAAACCTGAAACAGAAGTGAAAAAACCGCGCCAATGGCCTCGGCTATACGCGAGATGGCACAATAAAACGGGGATGAATATGAAAAACGCGACAATAGAAGTGGAAAGCAAAACTGATGAGGTCAAAAGCCCCTGAAAAGTGCCCACATCGGCATCAACTCCGTGCAAAAACGCAGCACAAACCCAAGATATCACATACGCCCAGAGAACGAGAAGACACTTGGTCATATTCAACTCCTTTGTCAGTCTTTTGCACTACCAATGTAACGGTAGATCGCTGCACCAAGCAAACCACCAACAATTGGTGCTACCCAGAACAACCAGAGTTGACCAGTAGCCCAACCACCAACAAATACAGCAACACCTGTACTACGAGCCGGGTTCACAGAAGTATTGGTAACTGGAATACTGACTAGATGAATCAAAGTAAGACAGAGTCCAATAGCGATAGGCGCCAGACCCTTTGGTGCACGATCATCAGTTGCACCAAGAATTACGAAGATAAACATCATGGTCATTACAACCTCGGTGATCAATGCAGCAAGCATTGAAAACCCACCAGGTGAATGTTCACCGTAACCATTTGAGGCAAAACCAGCAGACACATCGAAACCGGCTTGACCGCTTGCAATAAGATAGAGAACACCACCGGCAGCAATACCACCCAATACCTGGGCAACAATGTACGGCAGAAGTTGGTTGGCTGGAAAACGGCCACCAGCCCAGAGGCCAAACGAAACTGCTGGATTAAGGTGACAACCGGAGATGTGTCCAATCGCGTAAGCCATTGTTAATACTGTTAAACCAAAGGCAAGCGAAACGCCTACAAAACCAATACCCAGCCCAGGAAAAGCAGCTGCCAGTACTGCACTACCACAACCACCAAAAACCAACCAGAATGTTCCGATGAATTCAGCTCCATACTTTTGCATGACATCTCCTTTTTGTGTTAACCCCTCTGTCAATCACCTACTCCAAAATATCAGCACCGTAAATCAGGTTTTTATCGATGCTGTAAGTCCACGGCAAACCTTCATTTTTCCAACCGCCAAGCTTACGCTGGCCGTTGTAGATACTGTTTTCATCTTTTATTTTATCGCCTTCAAAACCACCAAGCATATTGCTCAAATTTTCAGGTGCCCAGCCAGCTTTAACTGCATTGATGCACGCCAGACAACTTCTCTTTCCACTACGACACATGAAAATCAGTTTGTCGGTTGCCGGATCAAATCGGCTGAGTAAATCTTTCTGAAAACCAGCGTTGATCGTCATGCCATACTTTATCTCATCAAACTTACCAGTCCAAAACTTGTAAGGGATGTTGTATGTATTTTCGGGATGGCCAATCATCTGATATTCAAATCTGGTTCTGACATCGATTATAAATGTGTGACCAGGATCCTGTTGTACCATTTCATAAGCCTGCGATGGCGTTACATTGTTACCTTCATGCTTGACTTTCGGCTTGTACTTGAATCCTCCAGCAAGAACAGAGCTTGCAAGTACTAATGTTAACAAACAGAACCCTATCAGCTTTTTCATCAGGTCTCCTACTTTATTAGCGCACAACACCCGAAACACTCCACAAAATTGGACGCGCCATTTTTGTGGAGTGAATTCATCTTGTCGAGCAACTTATGCTCTACTCAACAGTGTGCATATAAACATCCTGTTGTGGGAACGGAATGCTTATGCCCGCAGCATCGAAACGTTTCTTGATACTTTCTTGTGTCGCAAAGTATACATCCCAATAGTCTGCAGTCTTGACCCATGGGCGAACAACAAAGTTCACACTGCTGTCGGCCAATTCTACAACTGCAATCGTTGGGGCAGGATCTTTCAGAATTCTTTTGTCATTTGAGAGAATGTCTTCCAGAACACTTCTGACCTTGTCCAGGTCGTCACCGTAGCCTACTCCAGCAACAAGATCCACGCGTCGTAATTCTTTAGCTGTATAGTTGATTATGTTATCGCCCGTCATTTTGGCATTGGGCACGATGATCTGCTTGTTGTCAGGTGATTTTAACTCAGTGGTGAATATTCCAATTACCTCGACAACACCGGAAATGCCTGCTCCTTCAATAAAGTCACCAATCTTGAATGGCTTGAAGATGATCATCAAAGCCCCAGCAGCAAAATTGGAAAGAGAACCCTGTAGAGCCAAACCAATGGCCAGGCCGGCGGCACCAATAATAGCTACGAATGATGTTGTTTGTAGGCCAAGTTTTCCAAGTGCGGCAACGACAACAAATGCCATAAACGCTCCATATCCTAGACTTGTCACAAAGGACACAAGCGTTTCGTCAACATTACTTCTCAACATGATTTTTCGCACGAGCCTTTTAAGCACCGATGCAACAATGCGACCAATAACTATTATTAGAATCGCACCTATTATATTGGGACCATAGGCTTCTAAATACCCTTGAAGCTTTGTGATTATATTGTCCATTTTGTTCTCCCTCTTTGTTAATAACCCCCGACTGACCAATTGACAACTACCCCCATCATACCCGACAGTAAAGTTAACGCAAGGGGTGAAATATGGAGCTCAAGAATATCCGCGAATCAATAACGTATAAAACTCGAGTAACTGTTCTATCTGGTGCCGGCATTTCTGCACCATCGGGGGTGCCTACTTTCAGGGGTGGTGCTGATTCTCTCTGGGAAAACATGCGTCCTGAAGAGCTTGCAACTCCACAGGCATTTTCTGCCGATCCCGAAAAAGTCTGGCGATGGTACGACTGGCGCAGAGGTCTGCTTGAACCGTGCAAACCAAATGCAGCTCACTATGCACTCGTCGAACTGGAAAATATTGCCGGTAATGTCACAATCATCACTCAAAATGTAGATGGTTTACATCAGCTTGCGGGCTCTACAAACTTGATGGAATTTCATGGCTCAATCTGGGTTACAAGATGTCTGAAATGCAATGAAGAAAAGATTAACAGAACCGTTCCTCTGCCGATAATACCTGAATGTGAGTG
This sequence comes from bacterium, assembly GCA_024229695.1. GTDB lineage: Bacteria > Krumholzibacteriota > Krumholzibacteriia > LZORAL124-64-63 > LZORAL124-64-63 > JABIBH01. The sequence continues at coordinate 5,447 of JAAESD010000182.1, read as the reverse complement.
TGGTGGAATGCTACGCCCGGGAGTAGTCTGGTTTGGGGAAGGAATCAATCCCGGAATCATGCAGGCTTCCATTGAGGCAAGCAGCAACTGCGACTTGTTTTTAGTCATCGGCACAAGTGGACTTGTTCACCCGGCTGCAGGTATGGCTCATATTGCAAAAGATTCCGGCGCAACTGTTGTCGAGTTCAATCTCGAACCTGGCGGAGTAAGCAGTCACACTGATTTATTTGTTACTGGCAGTGCAGATTTGACTGTGCCGCAACTGATATCGGAGTAAAGTGCGATTACTTTTAATTAATAAATTCTGGCACGATGTGGGACGCGCAGGTGGCGTCGGCAGATACATCATGCAGGAAGCTGAAGACTTGCAGTCTATCGGTTGGGAAGTAATTCCATTTGCCATTGCTGATGAAGATGCCCGCCCTTCAGAGTGGGACAAGTACTTTCCAAAAGCACACGATTACAGCTCTCCCCGATTTGACCTTACTGCTGCAACATCATTGATCTGGAATTTTGAAGCTGCCAGAAAACTTGATGCTCTGATTAAAGAATCAAAACCTGATGTCGCACACATTCATAATATTTACCACCACTTGAGCCCATCGATCTTGTCTGTTTTGAAAAAACACAACATTCCAGTTGTGCAAACAATTCATGACTGGCGATTGCTCTGCCCTGCGATCCACATGCTGCAGGACGGTAAAGTTTGTGAGAAATGCAAAGGTGGAAATTTTCATCATGCAATTTCAGGAAAATGTGTAAAGGGATCACTGCCTGCATCAATGTTGGCTGCTGCTGAAACCTGGCTACACGCATCTCGAAAAAAATATCGCAATACAGTCAGCAAGTTTTTGTGCCCAAGTAAATTTCTGAAAGACAAACATGTGCAATGGGGCTGGCCTGCTGAACAGATGCTGCACTTGCCAAACTTTGTTGATCTTGATAAGTGGCCACAAAACGACGACAGAGAAAATTACTATCTCTTTGTTGGCAGACTTTCAGCGGAAAAGGGATTGAAAACTTTGCTCGCTGCTCATGCAGAACTGGACAACGGACTCGAGTTGAAAATTGCTGGCTCTGGTCCACAAGCCGATGAGTTGAAAGCTCTTGCCGGTGACAATGTAACTTTCCTTGGCCACATTCCACTTGAACAGGTCAAAAAAGAAATCGGCAATGCCCGGTTCAGTGTGATTCCTTCCGAGTGGTATGAGAATGGACCGTTCTCGATTATTGAGTCACTTGCTGCCGGAACGCCTGTTGTTGGCACTGACCTTGGCGGAATTCCCGAGCACCTGGACGAAAAATGTGGTATACTCTTTGAGTCAGGAAATAAAAACAGCCTGCTCTCTGCCCTGCAAAAAGCCTCGACACTTGGCATCGATGCAAGACAATCAGCTCGCAACAGAGCCAAAACTCTGTTCGACAGAAAGACGCACATGCAAAAGTTGTCTGAAATATTGAAATCGTTAATGCTTGTACTCTTGCTGATTACTTCAGCATCGGCGGCACCGTGGCCAGCTGGGCCCGGCAACGAAATTGGGCATGCTGGAAGCAGTGGCTACCTTCCTTCAGAATTTGAAGCAAGCGGCGCAGTCTATCACCCTGTCCGTGAAACAATAATTACAGTCAGCGACGGTGGACACATTTGTGAAATGTCACCGGACGGCGGCAACGCAACTATATGGACACTCGAAGAAGATCTGGAAGCGGTAACAATTGCAGACCCAGACAGTGATCTGATTTACCTTGGTATTGAACATCCTGACGGCGTGATTGAATTCAACCTTGCAACCGGATCGCCAACTGGCAACTCATGGGATTTGACCTATTGGATGTACGGTCTAGACAGCAACGGCCTGGAAGCCCTGACTTACGTCGATGGACTTTTCTACGCAGGCCTTCAGGCAGATGGCAAAATCCATAAATTCAATCTGCAACCGGGCGGCAATGTTACACGTGTGGGAGTTTTCAACTCTTATGACAACCTCGATGATTTATCAGGAATGCATTTTGATGAATGCACTAATCTTCTCCTGGCAATTCACGACAACTACAACCTGCTTGTTGAATACGATGCAGCTGGTCAATATATCCGATCCTTTGATATGCCTAATGATAATCAGGAAGGCGTGGCAATAATCGGTGGAGTTAGTTCAACTTCAACAGTGATTTATATTGCACAAGATTCAGGCGAGCTTTACAAATTCGATGGCTATCCTATCGATGTTTGTGAAGATTTGTCATCGGTACCAACAACCACACCACTACAGTTGAACTGTTACCCAAATCCGTTCAACCCTTCAGTAACCATCAACTGGGAGTCAGAATCACCTGCAAGAATTACAGTTTCCGATAGCATGGGAAGAACTGTTCGTAACCTCACCGGTGAACACCAGGTAAGTTGGAACGGTATGAACAACAGCGGCAACTCTGCCCCTGGTGGAACTTATTTTGTTGAAGTTGTAGTTGGTGAAACCAGCGAAACAACTTCGATATCTCTGATAAAATGAAATGGCTACTGGCATTACTCATTATCAGCTCCAGCTGTTTTGGTGGTGCCATTGAAGATTTTGAATCAGGTACAATTACCCTGACTTCTTTTCAGGACCAGGACCAGGACCCCAATGACTGGCAACTCACAACGGACAATCCCCACAGCGGCAACTACAGCCTCATGCTCTATGGCAACACCTGGAAAAGCGAAGCTATAAATCCTGTCGCAGTTACCGACACCACAGTCTGGCAAATCGCAATCTACTGTGAAACTCGTGGAGAGATGCAGGGCTTTGGCATAAGCGACGGCGTAAACCAGCTTTTCTATACTTTCTTTGGTAGAGATTTACCTGAAGACACAAATTGGTACACAGTCTATCAAGGCGCATTTTCACAAGATCAATGGCACCAGTACATGCTACCAATTGGTCGCGATTGGGAAATCGCTTTTGGTTACTTGCCCACTATTAATGAACTGGTTTTTGTAAACGATGCCGACGCATCAACTGTTGGCGAAACCCAGTTCGATTCAATTATAGATGTAACAGACAACCTCCCTCAAGCTCCACACGCGCGCATACTTTACACAGTTGAAGATCAACAAAAAGTCAGCGCTGAACTTTACCGATTATCCATACAGTTTTATGGAGAAGTTTTTGACCCAGACTCTGAGACTCACACCTGGGCCTGGGATTTTGGCGACAGTACAACCTCTACTCTGCAAAATCCGCAACACGAATTTCTGATCAGCTCCGATCATTTTTATACTGTCGGTCTGAACGTAACTGACCCCGATGGTCTTGCCGCTGGCGACACCTGCCAGGTTGCAGTTGCAGAAGGTGAACCAACCGGGCCGTTGACTGTGAATTTTGTTGGCGATGTTTTTACCGGTCGAGGTTATGAAAACTACGGTGGAATTATAGACACCTACGGCATTGAAGCTCTGTACACTCCTACCCTGGATATTCTGGGGAACGCAGCCGATGTGAATGTTGTTAATCTTGAAGTTCCCTACACTGACAGAGGAGCTCCACATCCAACCAAGTCAGTTGTATTCCGGAGTGAGCCTGAAAACATTGTCGGTATTCAATATGCCGGGATAGATGTTGTGACTTTGGGTAACAATCACATAATTGATTATGGCGAGATCGGAATGCTAGACACCTTCGACGGCCTCGATCAACTGAACATCAAATACAGTGGCGCCGGCTCCACAGAGTACATGGCACTGCTGCCAACTTTCTGGACTGAAAAAGGTGTTCGATTAGGATTTCTTGGACTGTGCAATAGAACCGGAAGAGCATGGAACTATCAGCCTTTCCTTGACGCGGGCTATAACAAACCAGGCTTTGCATACCTGCTGCCAGACAATCTTGACCGATGCATAAGCTACACTAAACCACTGTCTGATATCGTCATTGTTCAAACTCACAGTGGCGACGAATATGAAACTGCGCCAAGCAGAGCAGCTGAAGCAAATGATTCTGAAATAAGATTCCGCAACGAACCAACTCCCGGTGAAATTGATTTGCGCCGTCATGCAATTGATGCTGGTGCCGATATTCTGATCAACCACCACCCACATGTGCTGCAAGGCTTTGAGTCCTACAACGGCAAACTCATTGCTCACAGTCTGGGTAATTTCATTTTCGATCTCTACTACACAGAAACCATGCCAACAATGGTTCTGACTCTGGAAATTGAAAAAACAGGAATCACCGGTTACCGATTTACTCCAGCCTGGATTAACCACTGGATTCCAGAACCAGCGACCGGAAATCTGGGACGCGAAATCATCGGACGAATTGCCGATTATTCTCTGTCGATGAACGCAATTGTCACCCCTATTGCAAACAGCAATGAAGCTCGTATTTATCTGAATCGGGCAGACACAGATTCATCGTCAACTGCAACAGAAACCGTACTTCAGCTTGTTGAAGAAGATGGTTTTGCAATATCGCCACCGGAAAAACTTAGTGGACGTGGTAGCCTTGCCAGCATAGAAACTCCTGGAAGTAATTTTGAAATCCGATACGGCCGCGAAATGTTGTGGCACGGTGGATTTGAAGATGAAGGCGCAGATCTCTGGGATGACAACACAGAAGATGAAGTAATGGACGAAGAAGTCTTTTACTCTGGAGCGCGAAGCTTGCGTCTGCGCAGACTCTCAAGTGCATCGGGACAAACCGGCACCGACCTTGAAAAACATCTCCCTTGTGATCCAGAAAAAGAACACTCTGCAGTCAGCTGGCTCAAAGCAGACAACGCCTATCAGGCAAGAACAATGGTTCGGTTCTACAACGGCAGATATGCAACGTCACCTGTTGGCGATTATGACATCGCCCCCCGCCTGGACGGTTCCACTGACTGGACTTTCCAATGGCGTAATCTGGAAACTCCATCCAACGCAACTTACTTCGATATGCGATGTGGTCACGAACCGCCAGACTCTGACACTGGCTACAGCTGGTATGATGATCTGGCTCTGATTGAGTGGGACAACTGGATTCCTGCAGGTGATAAACTGATAATTCCTGCACCAAATAATTATCGATTTGTTCAAGTCCGCAACTCGGACACCGGACTTACTGAAGTTGTATTGAACTACGAAGAAACTGCTTACGGCCCGCTGGACATTACCGCTGTGCCTGGCGACGTACCAACACCAGCAAACATCTCCCTGCGATGCTTCCCCAACCCATTCAACCCCCGCGTTACAATCGAGTTGAATATTGCAAACAGTGCTAATGAAGTAACTGTTGAAATCTTTGACTTGCGAGGTAAAAAAGTCTGCACTCTTCATCAGGGAATTTTACCTGAAGGCCTGCGACACGGTATGACCTGGAACGGGCAAAACGACAACAACGAAAATCTTGCAAGTGGTGTTTATCTGGTTCAGGTAAAAGCCGACAACAAGTCTGTTGGACAGAAGATTACGTTGGTACGGTAAGTTC
>JAAESD010000181.1 GCA_024229695.1 bacterium | reverse complement strand
GTAAAGTCAGGTCTTAGTTGTCCTGCAATTGTTTCTGGTGACATATTCATCGCACGAATAACTGATGGATAAAGAGAGTTGATATCAATACCTGCTACCCATCTCTGTAGTCCTGCTTTTGGAACTGCCACAAAAGCACCAGCGGCCTTTTGCATTTCTATTTCTTGTAATTCTTGGTCTGATAACTCTGCATCAGCATCTATTTTTATTCTTGCTTTTCTGTCTGGAACAACCATACCCCGCCTGTGTGCTTCGTTGATGATTGCTTGTTCTGTAACTGCAACTGCACCCATTGTTGTTTTGATGTTTACTGTATTATCGTGTGCAATCTCGTTTGCCAGTTCGATAAATCTTAGTTTCTTATCAATCTTATCAAGTAGTGCAACGTCTTGTCTGTTGTATTCTACAAATTTATAAAAGTCATTGTTGTATAATTGGTCTAGTGTGCCATCATATGCTACTTTCTTTTCACCAACTTCGTGTTCACCAATTGTATCAAGTGCGTATGAATGCATTTCGTGGTAAGTATACTTACGATATAGTTCTAGGTAG
>JAAESD010000180.1 GCA_024229695.1 bacterium | reverse complement strand
TCAATTGAGCCTGGGTGCATTGCTTGGTCTTCCGGGTGTTCTACTTGCGCTGCCGCTTGTGGTGGTTCTACAGGTTGGAGTTCAACAAGTCGTTGTCAAACAAATCATGGATCGCTGGGTATAAGCGCATAGAAGCAAATTGATCAGCCAGCTATCAAAAATAGAACAGACAGATTAATCAGATTATCCATGCCAAGCAATGCCACAAAAAACTCATTTACAGGAGTTGAGGCAAATCAATACTGCTTTCATTCAGCCCAAAGAGCAGGCTAAAAATACAAATCAAAAGCCAATATCAAAGGCATCAATCTCTTGATACTTCAACAGCAACATCTTTTTCCAGGGATCGTCTAGAGGGACCATATCGACGCCAAAGAGAAGGGACACTAAACAAGACAACAACTGCCAAGGCGTGATAGCGAAAAGCAAAAGTTAGTTCAGTAATTGTGAAATGATCCCAGAGCAAGCGAATCTCAGTTCTCAGATCCCAGAAAGCAAGC
>JAAESD010000179.1 GCA_024229695.1 bacterium | reverse complement strand
TGTAACCTGGAGAGTCATTTTGCATAAACCCCGAACTGTTATTGGTGAAGTTCTGGAAAACCGAATGGTTTCTGGCTCAATGTATTTGCTGGAGATAAGCTTGCAGCAGCAAACAGGATTTTTGCCAGGCCAGTTTTGTATGGTTAACTGGGTTGAACAGCCAACCACACTTGGCAGACCGCTATCTATTCTCGCTTGTGACGATAAAAAAATGCAGTTGTTATACAAGGCTGTTGGTAGCGGGACAAACCGGCTGGCGTCAACGAACCGTGGTCAACAACTTGAATTGCTTACTCCACTAGGTAGACCGTTTCCTGAACCTGATTCAACTATTCCACATATCCTGATTGCAGGTGGAGTAGGGTTGCCTCCAATGCTTTCCTGGGCCAAAATGTATGGTCAATCAGCTGATGTACTCTGTTTTGGTGGTCGTGATGGCAGCGATATTCCGTGGGAATTACTATCTGAAAACTGGCTGGTTTCAGTTGATAACAATGTGAATATTCCAGAAGGTAAAACAGTGTTTCACGGTAATGTGATTGAAATGCTCAAATCGATGGAGTTACCTGAAAATGCAACTGTGCTTTCGTGTGGCCCAACTCCGTTACTGCAGGCTGTAAAAATGCTGGCTGCTGAAAATAGTTGGGAATGTTTTGTGTCGGTGGAAGAACGGATGGGATGCGGGTTTGGCGTATGTCGAGGCTGTGTTGTACCAACTGTTGCCGGATCTTACAAAACTGCTTGCAAAGATGGCCCTGTTTTTAATGCCGACGATATCAAAATCGGAGATGAATTATGAGTAAGTGGCCAGAATGGCTTGATGAGTCATTAAAGAAACCACTGGTTATTGGTGGTCGTCAATTGCCTGGCAGAATCTGGACTGCATCCGGTTGCTTTGGACATGGAACTTATGGGCAGGACATACTATCATCAGATTTCACTTCGCCGTTTCAAGGCATTGGCTGTGTGGTAACCAAAACAATTACGCTCTCACCACGGCTTGGCAACCCACCGCCCAGGGTCTGGGATTGCGGTAGTGGTGCATTGAATTCTATCGGTCTGGAAAATCCGGGGCTTGAAGAATTCATTGCTGAAGTTGTACCTGAACTTGCTGAAAACAACACTCCATTTATTGCCAGTATTGCAGGCACCGAACCTGAAGAATTTGGGACTATGGCTGCAGCACTTCATAAAGCTGCCAGCCGGTTTGATAACTGGCATGGAATTGAATTGAACTTGAGCTGTCCCAATGTTGCTCACGGCGGGGTGGACTTTGGTCGTAATACTGACACAATTGAGGCGTGCGTTTCTGCAGCTCGTAAAGCAACTCCCGACAGAGCAGTTCTTGCCAAACTGACTCCCAACTCAGCTTCAATCGCGCCACTGGCTCAAGCAGCAGCCAATGGTGGTGCCGATGCAATTACAGCAATCAATACTCTTATCGGAATGGATATAAATCTGCAGAATGGAAAGCCGGTGCTGCCAAGAATCAGAGGCGGTTATTCAGGGCCAGCCTTGTTGCCAGTTGCCCTTTCAAAAGTAGATGAAATTGTTCAACAAACAGGTATACCAGTTGTGGCTGTTGGTGGGGCGAGTAGTACTGAAGATGTGTTGAAGTTTTTTGCAGTCGGGGCAGTTGCTGTACAGATTGGAACCGCTATGATGCGCGATCCATTTACAGTTTCAAAAATTAACAGGGATCTTTTCAGCTAGAGATCACCGTCATCGAAATCATCAAAATCGTCATCCTCATCTATAGCAACGGGCAATCCATCAGGGAAGTCTGCTTCCAGTAGATCGGCAATAGATTCTTCAGAGGTGAGCAATTCTTCCGCTACTGCTTTACCAAGTTCTCTTGCATCTTTTACCGGGCCATCCATAACAGCTTGTTGCAGGTGACCACCAGCTCTACTGCCAATAACTCCAGTTATTGCAATAATTCCTTCTTCAACCCGTGCCATCACACCAATGGGGCAGTTTTGATCTGGGCAGATTCTCTCACGGAAAGACATCTCGGCCAGCATTTCCATGGCAGTATCTTTTGAATGAATTTCCTGAGCCATTTTGTAAACTTCTTCATCGCTTTCTCTGCAAACAATTGCCAACACGCCTTGACAGAATCCAGGTAGCATCATTTCCGGGTAGAATATTTCTGAAACCATATCCTGAATGTCCAGTCTTTCAGCAACAGCAGCAGGCATTATCAATCCGTCAACAATACCTTCCTGTAAGAAGCTGTCCAGAGCCTCAGCAGCACCACCGCGCATTAAAATCGATCGTAAATCAGGCCAAAGAGTATTGATCTGTGCCTGGCTGCGCATACTCAAAACACCGATGCGCTCATTTTCAAGCTCATCGATATTTTTTCCCTCTTTATGCAAGAGTGCATCATATGGAGTGTTGCGCTCCAGAACTGAAGCGTATTGCAGGCCGTCAATCAGTGGATGTACCATGTCATCGGCAGCAATAATCATCATGTCAAATCGCTTTTTCAGCAATTGACGCTGTAGCATTTCCAGCTCATCGGGAGTATTGGTGTTGAACACCAGAGATTGACTTTCCCGGTTCAGCGTAGGGTCAGTAATAGTCTCAGTTTGATAGACAGCTTTGGGGTGGACATCTTGTAATTTGTTAATCACATAGTGTGTCTGTGCTCGGGAGAGCCGTCCATCCAGAGTCCCAATTGAAAATGTGCCATTACTTTTCACTGTACTGCTCCTGTTATGCGTTCTTAATATGGTCGCGAACCAGTTCGCCAATCCGCTGGGCATCGCTGTCTGCTAGTGCCTGATGGATTGGAATTGCCATAACCTGACTGCCAGCAGCTTCTGCTTCAGTCATCTTGCCAGCAACCCGACAATACTCTGAAAGTTCATCCTGATGCAATGCTGGATCGTAATAAATACCGTAATCCACATTGGCATCAGAAAGAGTTTGAGCCAGTTTGTCCCGATTGTCAACACGTACCCAATACTGATGATGAGTTACCCTGTTACCACTTTCTTTTGAAGGCACCGGCAGCCTGTTGGACTCAGGGATCAGATTATTGTAGATATTTGCTGCACGGTCTCTGTCAGCCTGTTCATCTTTGAATCGAGATAGACGAATTCTGATTGCAAGTGATTGGATCTCATCTATGCGGGAGTTCCAACCAGATCTCAGAATTCCGTCGATGCGAACAGCCTGGTGCCCGCGAAGTTTTCTGATCAGATCAGCGTCTTCCTGATTCTTGCAGAAAACCATTCCGCCATCGCCAATTCCAGGGAGGTTCTTGGTAGGGTAGAAGCTCAATGCTGACATTCTGCTGAACGAGCCACACGGTTTTCCGTGGTAAAGTGAGCCAAATGCCTGGCAGTTGTCTTCAATAATATCGAGTCCGTGTTTTTCAGCAATGGCAGTAATTGTGTCCATTTCACATGGCATGCCGAAGATATGAACTGGCATGATAACTTTGGTGTTTGGTGTAATTGCCTGTTCAATAAGTTCGTGGTCAATGTTCAGGTCTTCATGTCTGATATCGACGAAAACCGGAGTTCCACCTAACCGAATAATTGCTTCAATCGTTGCTACAAAAGTGTAGGGTGTAGTGATTACTTCAACCCCAGGTCCAACTCCCGAAAGTTGCAGTGCGAGATAAAGCGCGGCAGACCCGGAAGATACACCAATGGCATCTTTACATTCAACGGCTTCAGCCATCTCTTTTTCCAGCATTGTGCACTCATTGCCCAGAATGTAACTGCCAGTTTTGATCAGCCTGTCGATACCTTCAAGCAGTTCTTCACGACAAGGCATCATTGGTGAAACCAGGTCATATCTATTTACTCTATTGTCTGTCTTGTTACTCATTAGTCTCTTTCTGGTCGGCCAAAGCTGGCATAATCGAATCCATGTTTTGCGAACATGGATTTATTGTAAACATTTCTACAGTCAACAAATGCTTTGTTATTCATCAGCTCGCCAAGTTTTGGGATGTCCAGTTGCCGATACTCATTCCACTCGGTTACCAACAAACACAGGTCACTTCCAGAAGCTGCATCATAGGCGTTGTCACAGTACTTCAATTCCGGATATTCCAGCTGAAAATTATCAGCTGCAACAGGGTCATGAACTTGCAAGGTTGCACCGGCTTCAGTCAAAAGAGCAACAAGCTTACGACTTGGTGCTTCCCTGATGTCATCAGTATTTGGTTTGAAACTCAGTCCAAGCAGAGTCACAGTTTTTCCAGATAAATCCGGCAGGAACTGAGTTGCCATGGCAATAGCTTTATTTGGAAGTTCTGCATTTACACCAATTGCTGCGCGAACAATGCTCATGTCACAATCTGCGGTTTCAGCAATATGTACCAATGCATTTGTATCTTTTGGCAGGCATGATCCGCCATAACCCAGGCCAGCATGCAGGAATTTTTTGCCGATTCTCTTATCAAGACCCATCGCTTTTGCAATCATTGAAATGTTTGCGCCAACAGAGTCTGCAAGTGTAGAAAGTTCGTTGATGTATGAAATCTTGACTGCCAGGAATGCGTTTGCTGCATACTTGATCAGCTCTGCAGTCTCGATATCGCTGACTACAATTGGAGTTTCCAGAAGATAGAGAGGTCTGTAGATCTCTCTCATCACTTCGGCAGCTCTATCGCTGTCAACACCAACTACAACACGGTCTGGGCGCATGAAGTCTTCAATACTTGAGCCTTCGCGCAGGAACTCAGGGTTGCTTGCCAGGTCGAAATCGATATCGCCTTTAAGGTTTTCTTTGATAGCTTTTCTAACCAATTTCGATGTGCCAACAGGTACTGTACTTTTTGTGACGACAACTTTGTAATCGTCAAGAAGTGCTCCAACTTCTCCTGCCACTTGCAAAACAAATTTCAGATCAGCTTCACCGCTGTCTGCCATTGGAGTTTGTACTGCAATAAATACGGTGTCGGCATCTTTCATTCCTTCAGCAAGAGATGTGGTGAAGAATAATCTCTTGTCAGTGACATTTTTCTCAACCAGAGTATCAAGTCCTGGTTCATAGATTGGCATGATGCCGTCATGCAGCTCATCAATCCGTTTTTGATTAATGTCAACACACCAAACTTCGTGTCCAAAGTCTGCAAGACAGGCGCCAGAAACGAGTCCTACATAACCAGTTCCAACCATACAAATTTTACTCATCACATTTCCTTTTTGACCATTTCGGTCAGAGTGTTTTCGATTGCGTATTTTGGTTCCCAGCCGGTTGCAGCACGTAATTTGGTGCTGTCGCCAATAAGACATGGAGAGTCCAAGGGGCGAAAACGGTCAGGATCTATTTCAACTTTTATTTCAATGTCAGCGATACTGAGCATTGCATCAAGACCTTGCTGGATTGTTATTCCTCTGCCTGATGCAATATTGTAAGTCTCACCCTTAACGCCTTTTTCTGCAAGCAGAAGATAGGCATCAATTACATCGCGCACATCAAGGTAGTCCCGAAGCGGCTCAAGGTTCCCAACTTTAATCACTGGATCGCTTTTTCCGCTGATAATATCGGCAATTTGCTTTGCAAAAGACGGAAAAACAAACTTCGTATCCTGGCCAATACCTGTGTGAGCAAAAGGTCGCGCTACAATTACAGGCAAATCATGTGCTTTGTGATACTGAATACAATACATCGATGCAGAACATTTACTCACAGCGTATGGTGACGCAGGATTGGTCTTGAAGAGCTCTGAAAGAGGTGTTGCAATGTCAGTAGGGCCATATTCTTCACCACTACCAACAGCAATCAGAAGTGGTCTTTCATTTTTTGGGAGGGCTACAATGGCTTCAAGAAGCTGAACTGTACCGCCGACATTTATATCAAGAGTTGTGTCGGGATCTTTCCATGACTCCGCAGCAGAACTGACGGCGGCCAGATGGTAGATAAGATCCGGTTTATGTTTGTTAACGATTTCTGCAATTGCGCCAGGGGTCTGGATCTGGCTGTTGTAATAATTTTCCATATCACATTCGCCAGAACCGCTGCCAATAACCTTGTCGCCGCGCTTTTTCAGCGCATCGACAAGAATTTTACCGACAAATCCATTAGCCCCGGTTACAAGAGTTGTCCTTTGGCTCATGCGTTTGCAGCCAATCGATTTCTCCAATAATCAAGCAGATCTTTCAGGGTCTGAGTGAACTCGATTTCAGGTTTCCAGCCAGTAGCTGCATGGAATTTTGCAGCAGAACCAAGAAGCACCATCACATCGGAAGGGCGCATTCTTTCCGGGTCAAGTTTTCGTTCGATTTCAACTGGGGAAAGCTCAATAAGCATATCAAGCATATCGCCGATTTTGATTTCCCGACCGCTGCAAAGGTTGTAAACCGCTCCTGGCTCGCCTTTTTCAAGAGAGAGCAAGTAGCCTTTGACCATATCGCGGACATCGGTAAAATCACGAGTTGCATCCAAATTTCCTGTGAGAATAACAGGTTCCTGTAGCCCGGCTTCAATCATCGCGACCTGTTTTGCAAAGTTGCTTACCACAAAGACATCGCCACGGCGTGGACCTGTGTGATTGAATCCACGAGTACGCACAACATCCAGGTTATAGCTTTTGAAGTACTGAAATGCCAGCATATCCTGAGTAACTTTACTAACGGCGTAAGGGCTCAAGGGGCGTAGGGGATTGTCTTCTGTGATTGGTACTTCATCAGAATGAACCAGGCCGTATTCTTCACTGCTGCCAGCAATCTGGATTCGACATTTGTGACCAGAGCTACGCATAGCTTCCATCAAGTTGAGCTGACCACGAATGTTGTTGGTCAGTGTTGTGTCAGGTTCTTTCCAACTTGTTGGCACAAATGATTGAGCTGCGAGATGAAAGATAAAATCCGGTTTAATATCCGATATAATTTCGCGCATTCTGCTGGCATCGGTAATGTCGCCTTCAACTTCAGTGACTTTGCCTGCAAGATGTTCAATGTTTTCAGTACGGCTGCGCCACCTGCGCAAACCAAAAATTTCATAGCCGCCTGTTTCAAGCAGAAGATCAGCAAGGTGTGATCCGGCAAACCCGGTATAGCCAGTAATGAGGACTTTCTTCATATCTATCCAATCTTAAAGTAGCCTGAGCCACTCTTTGTAAATACACAAGTCAGAGACTACACTCAAACCTGCTTCAATTGCTTTTTGTTCCGCTTCCGGATGTGAAATACCTTCTTGAAGCCAGATGTTGCTCACGCCTTTTGCAATACAGGCATCAACAATCATTGGAACTGCATCAGATCTGCGAAATACATCAACGAGATCAATATCTCCAGGTATATCGGCTAGCGAAGGGTAGACCTTTATGCCTTTAACTTCGCTTAGAACAGGGTTCACGCCAACAACTTCCAGTCCTTTTTCAACAAGGAATGTTGCTATATGAAAACTGGCTCGTTCCGGTTTGGCTGAAATGCCTAATACTGCAACCCTGGGGTTCGATTTGAGCAATTCAGCTATTTGTCCATCGTTCATTTCAGTTGCTCCATTCAAGTTGTGTAATGTTAGCTGATGAATGCCAGTTCTGTCCAGTAGTTAGGCATCGATTTTGCTTGCTTGAAATCATCTGGAGGATAGTTTTAATAATGGCTTTCATTTATTGTACTACCTGTGTTACAATTAAATGAATGGTCATTCATTTAAGATGTCAAGGAAGGACGCTACATGAATCCGGTGATGATTAGCTTGTTGCTGTTTTTCGGCCTGTCGATGTTTGCAAATACAATGAGCAAACGCCTCTGGTTGCTGAAAGCAGCTGAGTCTGACAACAGGATTACAAGTCCCTGGAAGCAAATTCTGCAGTTATTTAAAATAGGCTTTGGTCAGCAACGATTGCTCTTTGAACCTGCTGCCGGAGCAATGCATGTAATCATATTCCTTGGTTTTCTTGTTGTAATAACCAGAACAATAACTCTTTTTGGGCAAGGATTTGAAGCCGATTTTCATGTCCCAGGTGTCATCGGTCTGTATTACGCGTTTATCAAAGACACTTTTGCAGTACTGGTTATTATTGCTCTATTATACGCTCTTGTTCGTCGGTTGATAACCAGGCCTTCACGATTGCATTTCTCAGGTGAAGCAGTAGTTGTACTGCTGATGATTATGGCCTTGATGGTTACCGATCTGATTGGCGATGCCGCTCTGTTTTCATTGCACCCAAGTAGTCATGATTTTGGATTCGCATGGGCTGCAACTGCATTGATGCCGATATTCCAGAACACTCATCCTGATACAATTCTGATGTGGTTCAATTGGATGTATTGGATTCATGTCGTTCTGATAATGGTATTTTTGAATTTCCTGCCTTTCGGAAAGCACTTTCATGTTCTGACTGCATTAATCAACGTTTTTACAATGCGTCTCGAGGCTCCAGGTGTTTTGCAGAGGATGGAATTTGAGGGCAAAGAGATCTTTGGTGTAGGGAAGGTTGAAGATTTCATCTGGCCACGTATGCTCGATATGTTCAGTTGCACAGAATGTGGCAGGTGTACAGTTCACTGCCCAACAACTGTTACCGACAAGCCACTTCAACCCAGAGATCTGATTTGTGATCAACGAGATCACCTTTACAGCATTAATAACCAACTGCAGAAAGTTGGGCAGCTAAAAGTTCAGGGTAAAACTGATGAAGCAGCTAAGCTTTCAGCGGCAATTGAACGAGAAGCTCTGACCGGAGGTGTAATCAGCGAAGATGTTATCTGGGGTTGTACTACTTGTGGTTATTGCCAGACTGTGTGTCCTGTCGGTATAGAGCATATCCCCAATATAGTTGATATGCGCAGGTATCTGACAATGATGGAAGCAAAAATGCCATCGGAACTTGCGGTTACCTTGAAAGGTCTGGAGACAAATTCCAATCCGTGGAATGTCTCTGCTCAAGCACGTGAAGACTGGATTGGCGACCTGGAAGTTCCCACACTTCGTGAAAAAGGTAGTGCTGAATATCTGGTGTGGGTTGGTTGTGCAGGTGCTTTTGACGATAGAAACCAGGAAGTCGTTAAATCGCTTTGCAGACTTTTGAATATTGCTGGCGTTGATTTTGCAGTTCTTGGTACTGAAGAAGCCTGTTGTGGTGACCCGGCAAGAAGAATGGGTCACGAGTATCTGTTTGAAATGCAAGCCCAGCAGAATATCGCAATGCTCCAGAAATACGATGTCAAGAAAGTCATTTCAGCTTGTCCTCACTGCTTCCATATGTTGCTCAATGAGTATGGACAGTTTGATTTGCAGCTTGAAGTTACGCACCACTCTGAATTATTGAATCAACTGGTTGCAGAAGGCAAACTCAAAGTTAAGGGTGATGACAAAAGTAGCATCACATACCACGACTCCTGTTATCTGGCTCGACACAACGGTGTTGAAACAGCTCCAAGAGAATTGCTTGGCACAACAGGCGCATCGATGATTGAGATGCCTCGTCAAGGCAGAGAAGGTTTCTGTTGTGGAGCTGGTGGAGCAAGAATGTTTATGGAAGAAGACCTTGGAACTCGAATAAATCACGAACGAACAAACGAAGCTGCTGAAACAGGAGCCAAAGAAGTTTGTACTGCTTGTCCATTCTGTCTGACAATGATGTCCGATGGTATCAAGGAAACCGACAGGGAAGAAAATATGACTGCCCTGGACATTGCAGAGGTGATTGAGAGAAACTTGATTAACTGACCTTGCTAAATCGGATAAATGATGTAGGATATTGTCGTCGCTCATAAACTGGGCGGCGACTTTTCTATTTTATGGAGGATGAGATGAGCAAGAAGTCAATACAGTCAACACCGGCAATGGACAAACTATGGCATAAAGGCCAGGAGTTTCTTGGAGTTGATTTACCAATAATATGTGGAGCGATGACTTGGATTAGTGACCCTGAACTGGTCGCAACTGTGAGTAATTATGGTGGTTTTGCATCGCTTGCAGCTGGAAATATGCCCCCTGAGTTGCTTGCTGAATCTATTGATGAAACTCGCAAACTTACCGATAAACCGTTTGCTGCCAACATTATAGTTATTGCACCATTTTATCAGGATCACCTGGAAATCTGTTGCCAGAAGAAAATGTCACACATTGTTTTTGCGGGCTCTATTCCTCGGCGTGAAGACGTTGAAAAGGCAAAGGCATCTGGTGCAAAAGTTATCTGTTTTGCATCGACTTCTTCAATGGCTGACAGAATGATCAGCTACGGTGCCGATGCTCTGGTTCTTGAGGGTAGTGAAGCTGGTGGACATATCGGGCATGTTTCAACAGTTGTATTGCTTCAGGAGATTCTTTTCCAATATGCAGATAAACTTCCAATTTTTGTTGCTGGCGGTATTGCCGATGGGGCAATGGTTGGCCACTTGTGCATGATGGGAGCAGCTGGCGTTCAACTTGGAACCCAGTTTGTTTTGGCAGAAGAATGTGTAGCACATGAGAATTTCAAAAATGCATTTATTAAAGCTCGCTCCAGGCAGGCAGTTTCAACTCCTCAGTACAGCAGTAAACTTCCTGTAGTTGCAGTTCGTGCTTTGAATAACAAGGCGATGGATAACTTTGGTGAGTTGCAGATGGACTTGCTTGAAAAACTTCGGGCAGGCGATATGTCCAGGCAGGATGCTCAGTTCGAGGTTGAGAAATACTGGATTGGTTCACTGAAAACTGGTGCAGTTGATGGCAATGTTAAAGATGGCTCGTTGATGGCAGGACAATCGGTTGGTCTGTGTGAAAAAGTCAGGCCGATGTCAGAAATACTACAGTCACTTGTTGATGGCGCAGACAGTGCCGTTAAAAAAGTATCCCTGGCTCTAAAGTAGAACCAGGGACATACCTATTTGGAAAGTTACTAGTCCAGCGACTGGATAGCTTCTTTCAATGCAGGAACAACATCAAACAAATCAGCAACAATACCATAGGTAGCAGCCTTGAAAATTGGCGCGTTGCTGTCTTTGTTGATTGCCACAATGCACTTGGATGAGCTCATTCCAGCAAGGTGCTGAATTGCGCCACTTATTCCACAAGCAATATAAAGATTTGGGCTAACTGTTTTACCAGTTTGTCCAACCTGGTGCGAGTGATCAACCCAGCCGGCATCTACAATAGCTCTGGAAGCTCCGGTTCCAGCGTTCAACACTCCAGCCAGTTCTTCAATCATTTTATAGTTGTCAGCTTCTTTGATTCCACGACCACCTGAAACAATAACATCAGCTTCAGTAAGCTCAATTGCTCCACCGGAAGTTGCTTTCACTTCAGCAACAGTTGCCTTTGGAGTTACTCCACCAATACCAGGGTCAAATGTTTCTGCTGTTGCAGAGTCACTACCCGGCTGGTCAAGATTGAATGAGTTTGGTCTGATACCAACAACCGCTGTGTTACTTTTAATATTCACATCGGTGTAGCATTTACCTGCAAAGACTGGTCTGCGAATTGTGAAGCCATTGTCAAAATTGACATCGATGCTGTCACTTACACAGGCACAATCCATTCTGGCAGCAAGACGGGGGGCAAGATCTTTACCCATTGCAGTTGCACCCATCAGAACCAGGTCAGGATTATTTGCGCTACAGAAAGATGCAACGGCTGTTGTATAAAGTTCACTGTTGTAGCCTGCAAGATTTTCGTCGATGGCGGTGAACAGCTTGTGTGCACCCCATGAACCAGCATCGGCAGCATTGTTACCGGCGTCTTTGCCCAGGAAAACTCCCCAGACTTCTCCACCTGATGCATCAGTGATTTTTCTGGCATGATTAATCATCTGCCAGGCGACCTTTTTGGCCTCTCCATCACGCTGTTCAATAAATACGGCAATATTTGGCATGATTCCTCCTGTTAGATGATTTTGGCTTCCTCGCGCAACAGCTTGGCTAATTCCTGAGCTGCGGCAGCGGGATCTTCGTTCTCGATTATCTTGCACTCTCCGCGTTTTGCAGGAGGAATGTAAGTAGTGATTTCAGTGTGAGCTGCTGGTACTTCAATACCAAGGTCTGCACAAGTAAGAAGTTCAACCGGCTTCATGCCAGCTTTCATAATATTTGGCAGAGATGGCAGGCGAGGCTCATTGAGACCTTTTTGACATGTGAAAAGAGCTGGAGTTGCGCCTTTGACTACTTCAGAACCACCCTCGATTTCACGAGTAGCAGTAAAGTTGTTTCCGTCAAACTCAAGGTCAGTAACAACTGATACATGAGCCATGTCACAAAGCTCAGCCAGCATTATGCCGACCTGGCTATCGTCATCGTCAATAGCTTGCTTGCCACAAAGAACAAGGTCGTAGCCATCGCGTTTCACAACAGCAGTCAGAACTTTGGCAATCTGTAGTGCTTCAGCATTATCTAGTTCATCTGTGACGCGGATTGCTTTATCACAACCAACAGCCAGACAATCTTTTTTGACCGATTCCATGACCTGTTCGCCACCAATTATTATGGCAGTTACTTCAGTATCGTCACCAAGTTTTTCCTTGATTTGAATAGCTTCTTCAACGGCATATGCGTCGTAAGGATTCAGGACTCTTGTAAAACCTGACCTGTCAAGCTCAGCCGATGGTTCAGCTAAATTGATTCTGGTTTCGGAGTCCGGGACCTGTTTTACACAGACTGCAATTTTCATTACGCCTCCCGAGACAGATAGAGCTAAAGCGCACAGTGCGCCAGTAGTTGTAAAGTCCGTTGAATAATAGGAAGTAACTCTGTTGTCGTCAATTGACTTCATTGCCAGTCAAAGCTATCATCCTGTTAACTTACTAACCCTTTGAGCCAAGAGGTTTGATAATGTCAGAGATGAAATGTGATTTATGTGTGATTGGTGCAGGTCCCGGCGGTTATGCAGCAGCTGTTAAAGGTGCAAAAGCCGGCTTCAAAACTATCCTGATTGAAAAAGAAGATCGATTGGGTGGCACCTGCTTGCTTAAAGGGTGTATCCCTACCAAAGCACTGATTCAATCTGCTGAAACTTATGAAACCTGCAAAAAATCAGCCCGACAGTTTGGTATTACAACCAGCGGAGTTGAGTTCGATTGGGCAAAGGTTATCAAGCGCAAGGAAATGGTAGTTACCAAAGGTACCAAGGGCATCGAACTGCTAATGGAAAAGCATGGTGTTACCGTAATTACTGGAACTGCAAAACTTGCTGGACCGGGCAAGGTTGTTGTCGGCGATGACACACTGACTGCTGAAAATATTATCCTGGCAACTGGCTCACAAAGCGCATCGATTCCAGGTGTCACTCCTGATGGCAACAAAATTCTGACCAGTACTCATCTGTTGAACATACCTGAACTTCCTGAATCAATAATTATTCTTGGTGCCGGTGCAGTGGGAGTAGAGTTTGCAGATTTATTAGCAACCTTCGGCACAAAAGTCACTCTTGTTGAAATGTTACCAAGAGTTCTGCCAATTGAAGATCCCGATGCTTCAGCAGAACTTCAGCAGGCTCTTAAACGCAAACGGGTAAAAGTGCACACAGCAACTCGCGCAGTTTCGGTAGAAACAGGTGACAAGGTAACAGCAGTTCTAGTCAATGTTGACACTAAAGAAGAACAGACTATTGAAGCAGATTGCATGCTCGTTGCTACTGGCAGAAAACCGGTAACTGATAAT
>JAAESD010000178.1 GCA_024229695.1 bacterium | reverse complement strand
ACATCGTTTGGAATATGCAGGTTGGTGATTCCTTTTCTGGAGTCAACCATTGCCAGTGCTGGTTGTGAATCATAACAGGCAGCAATATCAGCTTCGATCTCTGCTTTTTTGTCTGCTGGAAGTTTGTCCAGTTTTGACAGAACACCCATCAGACCATTGCTCACACTGGCGCCGATTTCTTTCAGAGTGTCAGCATGTTTGTCCAACGCAGCAGCAAAGTAGACTGACACGCAGTGACCAAACATTACCGGGTCGGAGATTTTCATCATGGTTGCTTTGAGGTGCAGTGAAAGCAGAACATCTTTTTCTTTTGCTTCAGTGATTGTTTCAGCAAAGAATTTACGCAGTGCATTGACATTCATTACTGAAGCATCGATGACTTCGCCTTCAAGCAGCTGCAGTCCGTCTTTCAGAACTGTGCCATCGGAGAACTCAATCCGGACTTCAGTTGCTTTATCCATGGTCACAGATTTTTCACTGCCGAAGAAATCTTTTTCACCCATATGAGCAACACGACATTGTGAACCAGACTCAGGCCAGTCTTTCATCATTCTGTGCGGGTTGGCTTGTGCATTTCTTTTTACCGATGCAGCTGCGCGTCGATCTGAATTACCTTCACGCAAAACAGGGTTCACAGCTGAACCAAGAACTTTTGCAAAGCGAGTCTGAAGAGCTTTTTCTTCATCGTTTCTTGGCTCTTCAGGATAGTCAGGAATGTTATAGCCTTGAGATTGAAGCTCCGCAATGGCGTCCTGAAGCTGAGGAATTGAGGCGCTGATATTTGGAAGCTTGATGATGTTTGCTTCAGCTGTTTTTGCGAGATCACCCAGCCAGGCGAGGTTGTCATCAATCTTTTGCTCATCGGTCAGATTATCAGGAAAGTTGGCGATGATTCTGCCCGCCAGAGAGATATCGCGTGTTTCCACTTCAACGCCGGTGCCGTTGGTAAAGCCTTGCACAACTGGTAGAAGTGAATATGTAGCAAGCATTGGTGCTTCATCGATTTTGGTCCAGATGATTTTGGATGACATTTTATTCCCTCGCGGTGGGTGAGTGTGTTCAGTTAAAAAGTTATGCAACAATGATGATAATGAATGGGGGGATAGTCAAGGGAGAGGCTTAGACTGTGTAAGAAGTGAATTGTTTTGACGCTATAGTGAGATTATTATATAATACAACGAGTTACAGGTTTTTGAAAATGACATTGAAGTTTTATGCAGTCAGAAACTGCGGTGTTGAGGGTTTATGCAGACTGTCTAAACGTTGTTAGGTGAATCACAACTATGAAAATCAGCAAACCTCAAATCGTCCAAGAAAATAACCAGATAACTTATCGAGTTGACGTGGAATCTATTAGGGGTAATGAAACCCTTTGGTACAGTTTGCATGAGTCATACGGTGATCTCTTATCGAAAACTTGTGACGCACCCTTAGTGGCCCTCCTCATTCCAGCAATGGCAATTGGTGAAGACATTCATATCAACGGCATGATTTCTGAGAGGCTCTTGTATAACCTTTCAGTTCCCTTGCAAAAATTGCTGCAGCTAATTATTCCGTCGCTTCATCAGATAAAAATCCACCCAGAGGACGTATGTTGTGACAAACCAAGCCTGGTGTCAGGTGTGGCAACAGGGTTTTCTGGTGGCATCGATTCATATTGTTTACTGGCAGACCATTATTATTCAAAAGTTTCGGAGCGATTCAAAATTACACACCTTCTCTTCAATAATGTTGGCTCACACGGAAGCGGTGCTGAGCAATTGTTTCGCGAGCGATACGAACGTCTTGTGCCTGTGGCAGAACTTCTTGGGCTTCCATTTTTGATGATAAATTCCAATCTGGATTCATTTTATGATAAGAAACTTAGTTTTCAGCAAACACATACGATACGTAATGCATCAGTGGCGCTCCTTCTGCAGGGAGGAATAGGTCGTTACATGTACGGTTCTGCCTACCATTACTCAGATGCCTTCGTTGGGCCCTCCACTGGTACGGGTCGCACCGATAACATTACTTTACCACTTCTGTCCACTGACACTCTTGATGCCTTTTCTGTTGGTGGTGAATACACTCGAGTTGAAAAGACACTACGTGTGGCCGAACTCCTTGACTCGTATAAACATCTCGACGTTTGCGTGAATGCTTACAACACCAATGGCTATACAAACTGCTCGACATGTTGGAAATGCCTAAGAACGCTTGCTACATTGGAAATTGCCGGCTGTCTCGAGCGCTATTCAGCTTCATTCGATCTTAATGCCTACAAGAGTTCAAGAGTTAAGTTCTTTGCAACATTGCTTGGAAGCAATGATCCGCTACCACGGGAAATAGTTCAATTCGCCAAGGACCGCAAATACTCATTTCCGGTCTCATCCCACATTATTCATGCCTCGGGTATTTATCCAATGATGAGGTTTCCTGGGCGTGTGATACGTAAGCTAAAACGCCTAACAAATAATTCAGGCTGACCAGTTTGTGAGTCAGTTAAAAAGTCATGCAATAATGATGATAATGAATGGGGGATAGTCAAGGGAGGGGCTTTTACAAGCATTGTCATGCATCTCATGTCAGGGTAGAATATTAACCAAGTTCATGCAGTTAAAGATGAACTTTATACATGGCAGAGTTGGTTGATTGTCTCTTTCAAATCAGGTGATCATGAAAAATATGATTTTTGGATTATGGGCGACTTCTGATGATTCTACATCGACGAAAAAGAGAATTGAACAATTGCAGAAGGCATGGGGGATGCCAACGGATACTCCCGCACTTCTTGATTCTGCGCCGCTGACCATTTTATCCAATAACCCGGAAGGTTTTTTGCAAGGCTGGGTCGGTGAAAATTATTTCCTGTGTTTCGGAAATATTTATGACTTCATGGTCCCGGTTCCAGCTGAACTGAATGACAATAAACTGGGCATGTTGGCATTCCTGTATAATATGTATGGCGATGATTTTGCCTGTCATGTTAATGGTGCTTTTTCTCTACTTGTTTTTGACAGCGGCAAGCAGCATTTACGCCTGATTCAGAGTCGCAATCCAAGCTCCATGCCTTTCTATTGGGCCAGTGGAGAATGGGGCATCTGTTTTAGTAATTACATGCGTGCACAACTTGCTTTTGCGCCGGAAATTGCAACTAAAACTGATCCCGAAGGTTTTTACCAACTGCTGTATCGGACCAACATAATTGCTCCCTGTACTTTCTACGATCAGATTTCACAAATTCCCCACGGCAGCTTGTTACAAGTCGAAACAGAAACACTGGTTGAATACGATCCCTGGCAAATACCGACCGATCGCATTTCTGATGAAGCGGCAGCGTTGGAAGAATTTGAGAACCTGCTAAGTGGTGCTATGGGTCGATTCATGTCGGACACTGGAGAACAGGTATTTCTGTTGAGTGGTGGTTATGACTCCAGCGTGAATGTGGCATTGGGCAGTAAACTGAGTGACGAGAAGTTGACCACCATTGGTATCGGTGCCAAAAAATACAATACCGACTCTGCGTATGCGTGCATGGTTGCTGATCATGTGGGAACAGATCATAAAGAATATCTATTCGATGGGGAAGAGATTGAGAAATTACCTGGTTATGTCTGTTCTTTGGAAACACCATATTTCGAACCAGGTATGTTGCTGACTTGCACGGCGTTCGAGTTGGCTCGAGCTAATGGTAAGTCTGTAATTGGTGGTGAAGGTACTGATCAAATTTTTGGGTCTTGTGCCGCGTTTGCCTATGCTCGTTATGCGGCATCTACTCCTGGTCGTCGCATGCTGAAAAAAATTCTTCACGATTTGGCCCATACTCCATTGACCAGCAAGAATGTCTTTTTAAGCCGTCTCGAGAATCGATTCTTTGGTCCGGACAACATCAACAGCTGGTGTGGAGCCATGGGATTTCGCGACTCCGACATTCGCGAGGTGGCTCGTCCCAACACATGACGGGAATATAATTACGATTCCCAGGCCATGCTCGAGGGCAACCTGGATGCAATGTTGCGCTATGCCTGTCAGGTACTTAATCGCGACTATTTGAATTATGGCATCATGCCCATTGGTGGTCGATTGGCAAACGATATTGGCCTGAGTACTTTCTCGCCCTATCTCGATAAACGGGTTATGGATTTCATCTTGTCACTGGATCATTCTTTGCGCACACCATTGTTAAATTCGGAGCCAGGAAAATTCGATTCCAAACACCTGCAGAAACAGCTGACCTTGAAATTATTGCCAGCTGAAATTTTTGAGCGGCCCAAGCAAGGTGGTGCTATAAATCCTTTCATTCATCTGGAAAATAGCTCTCGCCTGGAGGCCATTAAAAACCATCTTACTCGTTCATCATACATTCAGGAAGTATTTCGATCTGAACCAGTGCAGGCTTTATTTGAATCACCAGAGCTTAATTCAACTCGAATCTTCCTGCTGCTGACAATGGACTTGTGGTACAACCTGGTGGCAAAAAATCCATTAGAGCCCGTAACTAAGGCTCCTTCATTGAGTGAATATTTGGATGGTTAATTAGAACTTACCGTACCAACGTAATCTTCTGTCCAACAGACTTGTTGTCGGCTTTTACCTGAACCAGATAAACACCACTTGCCAGGTTTTCACCTTTATCACTTTGCCCGTTCCAGGTCATGCCATGGCGCAGGCCTTCAGGCAATGTTCCCTGATGAAGGGTGCGGATTTTTTTGCCTCGCAAGTCATAGATTTCAACTGTCACTTCATTGGTGCTGTTTGCAATATTCAACTCGATTGTAACGCGGGGGTTGAATGGGTTGGGGAAGCATCGTAGAGAGATGTTTGCAGGTGTTGGTACGTCGCCAGGCACAGCGGTAATGTCCAGCGGACCGTACGCAGTTTCTTCGTAGTTCAATACAACTTCAGTAAGTCCTGTGTCTGAATTACGAACCTGAATAAATCGATAATTATTTGGCGCAGGAATTATCAGTTTATCACCTGCAGGAACCCAGCTATCCCACTCAATCAGAGCCAGATCATCATACCAGCTATAGCCAGTGTCAGAGTCTGGTGGTTCGTGACCACATCGCATATCGAAATAGGTTGCGTTGGATGGTGTTTCCAGATTACGCCATTGGAAAGTCCAGTCTGTGGAGCCGTCAAAGCGGGTGTCGATGTCGTAATCGCCAACAGGTGACGTTGCATATCTGCCGTTGTAGAACCGAACCATTGTTCTTGCCTGGAATGCATTGTCTGCTTTGAGCCAGCTGACTGCAGAGTGTTCTTTTTCAGGATCACAAGGGAGATGTTTTTCAAGGTCGGTGCCGGTTTGTCCCGATGCACTGGAGAGTCTGCGCAGACGCAAGCTTCGTGCACCTGAGTAGAAGACTTCATCATCCATTACTTCATCTTCTGTGTTGTCATCCCAGAGATCTGCACCTTCATCTTCAAATCCACCGTGCCACAACATTTCACGGCCGTAGCGGATTTCAAAATTACTTCCAGGAGTTTCTATGCTGGCAAGACTACCGCGACCACTAAGTTTTTCAGGTGGCGATATTGCAAAACCATCTTCTTCAACAAGCTGAAGTACGGTTTCTGTTGCAGTTGACGATGAATCTGTATCTGCTCGATTCAGATAAATCCGAGCTTCATTGCTGTTTGCAATAGGGGTGACAATTGCGTTCATCGACAGAGAATAATCGGCAATTCGTCCGATGATTTCGCGTCCCAGATT
>JAAESD010000177.1 GCA_024229695.1 bacterium | reverse complement strand
TCAACCCAGGCTCCGTCACCTTCTCCACTTGCTGTACTATCAACATGATACCAATGATCAAAAGTCATCCAATAGGAATTCATGACGGATATGTCGGGGACCATCAACTTTGGAGCAACTAGCCATGAGTCTGTACCTGCAGGAACCGCTTCACCCGGCAAAGAGGCTGCAACTACCGCACCTTCTGTGGCAGTAGATGGAATAACACCATACGAAGTTATTCGGCTTGGACCGTAAAGAGTTCCATTCATTGATGAAAGAATAGCAGGACCCCAAATTGCAGTATTGTGACAAATATAGTATACATCATCAATTTCACTTGAGTCGAGAGCACGATCATCGTCCCAATCAATTCCAGTTTCTATCTTATATCCACTATGTTCACAATTTGAACCAGAAGATTCTACGGTAAAATCCACCAGTGCACTATATGTTACGTTTGTACCGTTAGTTGTTTGTTGGGTTATATCACAAAAATAGAGTGTATTAGAAACTTCATTAGTGTTCAAAGCACCGTTAAAATTGTTATCAAAACCGTATGTCACCAAGTATCCACTGCTGTTATTGCAAGTAGTAGTTACTGAAGTCGAAGCGTACACCATAGTGTAACCTGGCCCACTCTTATACAAATTACTGAGAGTCGCCTGTATGTCACCAGCAGCAAAATCACTAATGTCTGACCTAGTTCCATCATCCATCATAACTACGGCTTCAAGTTCATCATCATAGACAACATTGTTTAGGGAACCTGCTAACAAATCAG
>JAAESD010000176.1 GCA_024229695.1 bacterium | reverse complement strand
TTTTTATTGCCTGCTATATTAACTGTTAATACGAGATATGAGAGTTAAACGATAAATACTATTAATAAATAGTAGATACTACTCTTAGTAACTTGGAAAAATACAATGGCACAACAAATTAAGTTCGGTGACAAATTACTCTTAAAAGGTGAAACATTAATATTAGATAATGGTGCATCTCATGGTGAACTAAAATCTAAAAATGGAACACTTTGGATTAAAGGCGACCTCATAATAGATGGAACTACAACAACTGTAAATACTGCTACACTAACAGTAGATGACAAAAATATAGAATTAGGTTCAGTAACGACTCCTACAGATGCAACCGCAGATGGTGGAGGAATTACTCTTAAAGGCACTACTGATAAAACTATTCTATGGATTGATTCAACAGACAGTTGGGACTTCAATCAAAAAGTTAAATCTACAAATGGTTTTGAAGGTGATTTAACTGGTGATGTAACTGGCGACTTAACTGGCAATGTAACAGGAACAATCGGTGCAACTACTCCACACGCAGGAATATTTACTACTATAACTGGTGCCTTAACAAGTTTCAATACAGATTTTGATACAAGACTAGCAACAAAAGACACAGATGATTTATCTGAAGGTTCAACAAATTTATATTATACAGACGCAAGAGTTGATGCTAGATATGCCATATTACATGCTAACGCAGATGCCGATACATTAGACGGATTTGACAGTCTTCACTTCTTAAATTATAATAATTTAACAAACACACCTACTATACCTTCAGGCAATCAAATTATAGATTGGACATCAGCCTCAGCGGGAACCATTCACGCTAGTAATTATACAGATACAACCTATACAGCAGGCACTAACGTAACTATAAGTGGTACTAATGTTATATCTGCGACAGACACGGACACAACATATGTAAGTTCAGATTTTACACACGATGACTTAACTGGATTTGTAGCAAATGAACATATTGATTGGACATCAGCATCAGCGGGAACTATTCATGCTAGTAACTATACAAATACAACTTATGTAAGTTCAGATTTCACACACGATGACTTAACTGGATTCGTTGCTAATGAACATATTGACTGGACATCAGCATCAGCAGGAACTATTCATGCTAGTAACTATACAAATACAACTTATGTGGATTCAGATTGGAACCACGATAGTTTAACTGGATTTGTAGCAAATGAACATATTGACTGGACATCAGCATCAGCAGGAACAATTGACCCTAGTAACTATGTTAACACGGGCGACACAACATACACAGCAGGAACTGGACTTACTCTTGTTGGAACAGTATTCAGTAATACTGCTCCAGACCAAACAGTATCCTTGACAGGAACAGGCGCAACAACAATTACAGGAACATATCCTAACTTTACTATTGATAGTACTGATACAGCAATTGACATTACGGGAACTATAATTCCAGCGACAGACGACACCTATGATTTAGGAAGTTCTGCTAAAAAGTATGCTAACATTTACGGTCACTCAGTAGAAGCAACATTTGCCGACCTTGCTGAAAGATATGCAACTGACGTTCCTTATGAATGTGGAACAGTTGTAGTGTTTGGTGGTGAAGCAGAAATAACAACAACGACTGAGCCAGGCGATGTTTCAGTTGCAGGCGTGATTTCTACAAATCCAGCACTCAAGTTGAATGCAGATGCAGGCAACTCAGAAACTCATCCTTATGTAGCATTAAGAGGAAGAGTTCCATGTAAACTAATTGGTCCCGTATCAAAAGGTGATTTGATTGTCACCGCAGATAATGAGCCGGGTTATGCTCAAAGTATTGGCAAGAATGACGCAGGTCGTTCAGTTTTTGCCAAATCAATAGAAACAGACTTAACAGTTGGTAAAAAAGTTATAGAAGTTTCCATTCTATAGTTAACTGTAAGTATTGCTTTTTTACACTTTTCGATAAATACTATTGTAACAGAAATTCTGTTACAACAAGCGACAGGAAGATAAAGGGTCCTGTTGTTTGAATCCCACGTAGAAGAATCTTCTACTAGACTAACCTTTAATATTGGTCGAAAGGGGGGATGTGGTTGCTGAGTAACCTGCAACCGTTGTGAAGTTGATTTTTCTGGAATCGGAAAGACCAACACCACTCACGGACATTCTTATTATTAAATTTTTACAAGTAAAAAACTAAAACTCAGGAGAAATCTAAAATGGCAGCATATGCAATTCAATTCCGTAGAGGAACAACAACAGAACACAACTCATTCACAGGATTATTGGGTGAAGTTACTGTTGATACTGATAAGAAAACAGTAGTTGTTCACGACGGTTCAACAGCGGGAGGTTCAGCCCTGGCACTTGAAGGTGCCGCAACGAACACTACTACAGGTACTTACTCAAGTAATGTAACTGTAGGTGGAACACTAGGTGTTACCGGTTTGACAACTATGTCAGGCGGCGGTGCAGTAACTGGAAATTTAACAATGACTGGTCACATATTACCTAGTGCAAATATTACATATGACCTAGGTTCATCAAGTATGATGTGGAAAGACATCTACGTTGGTCCTGGCTCATTATATGTTAACGGCAAGAAAGTTATCGAAGATGACTCTGGCTCAATTAACATTACAACAGACAATAACGAAGACCTTAAATTAACTACTACTGGTACTGGTACGTTAAAATTCATTTCAGGTAATGGTATTAACTTTACTGGTGAATTAGGTGCAGTATCTGGTGATTTACAAATCGGCGACCACGTTGATATGAACTCATCATTAATCAAAGAACTAGCAACTCCAGTTTCTGGTACAGACGCGGCAAATAAAACTTATGTTGATACAGCGGCGGCAAGTGCAGTAACAGGTGGTGCAAACGCAGGTTCTTTTACAACTGTAACAACTTCAGGTAATGCTACTATTGGTGGCGACTTGACAGTTAACGGCACAACAACATCAGTCAATACATCACAAATTGATCTTGCAGATAATATTCTGCTTTTGAACTCAGACGCAACAGGATCAGCAACACAAAATGCTGGTGTTGAAGTAGAACGTGGTGATGACACAAATGTTCAATTGTTATGGAACGAAACAGACAACAGATGGGATATTGGTGGCGAAGACTTTATCACTACTGGTGATATAATTGGTGACTTAACTGGTGATGTAACTGGTACAGTTTCTAGTATTGCTAATCACACAACAGCAGACTTAGCCGAGGGTGCTGACCTTTACTTCACAACCGCAAGAGCCCGTTCGGCAATTAGTGTTTCTGGAGATATTTCTTATAACTCAACAACTGGTGTTATTTCAACAACAGGTCTAGCAAGTTCAGACACTGATGATTTAGCAGAAGGTTCAGGCAACTTGTATTATACAACTGCTCGTTGGGATACTAAGATGGCGGCAGCCGACACAGATGATTTATCTGAAGGCTCAACAAATCTGTATTACACAGACGCAAGAGCAGAAGCAAGAGCAGACGCACGTATTACTAATGCATTGAAAGATGAAGATAATATGGCTTCAGACTCAGCAACTCACGTTGCTTCACAGCAGTCTATTAAGGCTTATGTTGACGCATCTATCTTAACAAAAGATAATACTGATGAAATGACTGAAGGCTCAACAAATCTGTATTACACAGACGCAAGAGCAAGAGCGGCTATTTCAGAAGCCTCTAACCAACTTGCATACAACAATGGAACTGGTGTTCTAACGTATACACAGGGTGATTCTGACACAGTATCTGAAGGCTCAACAAATCTGTATTATACAGATGCAAGAGCAGATGCCAGAATAACGGCAGCAGACACAGGTGATTTATCTGAAGGCACAAATCTTTATTATACAACTGCTCGTTGGGATACTAAGATGGCAGC
>JAAESD010000175.1 GCA_024229695.1 bacterium | reverse complement strand
GGACTGCGCTTTTCAATTGGCTGTATGCACGAAAAGTGGGTGGGAAGTTTGTACTGCGAATTGAAGACACAGATCAGGAGCGTAGTACTGAAGAATCCTACCAGGCAATATTGCGTGGGATGGAATGGCTTGGAATGGACTGGGATGAAGGTCCAATCCTGCAAAGCGACAGACTTGATATTTACAAAGAACATGCTGATAAACTGAAGGGAACAGGCAAGCTTTATCCTTGTTATTGCACAAGTGAAGAGGTTGCTGCACGCAATGCTGCATCTGGCGAAGTTGATCATGCTGGTTACGATGGTCACTGTCGTGAATTGACTGCTGATCAGATCTCAGCTTTTGAAGGTGAAGGGCGTGAAGCCAGATGGAGACTCCGCACTCCGGATGAAGGCACAACTTTCTGGTACGATATCGTGATGGATAAGCTCGAGTTTCCAAATGAAGCAATTGTTGATCGAGTTATGATCAAGCCAGACGGTTTTCCAACTTATAATTTTGCAGTAGTTATCGATGATTACCTGATGGGAATCAGTCATGTGCTGCGTGGTGATGATCATGTTTCAAACACACCGCTGCACCTGATGGTTTACGATGCACTCGGTTGGGACAGACCAAAGTTTGGTCATATGCCAATGATTCTTGGGCCTGATGGTAAACGACTCAGCAAACGTCACGGCGCAACTTCTGTAGAAGAATTTGCTGACAAAGGAATTCTGTCGGATGCAATGGTTAACTACCTGGCTTTGCTTGGCTGGAGTGCCGGCGGTAGTGGCGACGGTGTTTTTATGCGTAAGGAATTGATATCGAAATTCAGTTTGAAAAAAGTTAACAGTTCTCCTGCTGCTTTTGATTACACGAAACTTGAGTTCATTAATTCCCAACATCTCAAAAGGCTGGAGCCCAAAGACAAACTTTTATTAAGTGAAGCAGTTTGTGATGAAAATGGCTGGGATGTTTCAGAAATTTGGCAAATCCCTGCCAATGACAGAGCAAATTACTTGAATAAAATTATCAAGGTTCTAGGTGGCAGGTTCAGTGACCTGAACAGATTGCCTGAGATGCTATCGTTCTTTTTTACTGAAGATTTCACAATGGAAGAGGAAGCTGTTGCAGATAATCTGACTACGGAAACTGCTCCACTGCTCAACAAACTTGCCGATAAAATTGAAGCAGATAAATCAGACAGTGCAGAAGAAATGGAAGCCGCAATTAAAGCTGTTGCAGCAGATCTTGACATCAAACCGGGAGCTATTATTCATCCAGCCCGTGTGGCATTAACTGGCACAACTCGTAGCGCTGGAATGTATGATGTGATGTATCTGGTTGGTGGACCAAGGGTTATCGAAAGATTGCGTCGCGCGGCAAAATAAGATGGAGGTAGCAGACTGTTACCACGGATTGTAATCAGATACCTGCTAGTGTGGATTGTCAATGTGGCATCCCTGGCTCTGGTGACGCTGTTTCTGCCTGGATTCTGGCTGGACAGAACAGTTGAGAACTGGTGGGTTGTAGCACTGATTCTTCCAATTGAATTTGCTCTGCTGGTTACTTTCATAAGACCAATTCTGGTGCTGGCCACACTGCCACTTAACGCAGCAACTCTCGGTGCACCGACACTATTTTTCAACGGCATTCTTCTCTACTTAAGTTCTCTGTTGAACCCGGCATTCAAAATTGGCAATTTGCTTGATGCCTTTATCGGTCTGACAATTGTGACTGTAATAAACACTATTGTTACCAGTTGGCTAGGCATCGATGAGAACTACCAGTTCTTCACAACCATTCTGAAAAAAATTGGCCTTCGGTATGGTCCTCATACAGATTCAACTCAGCAACGTGGTCTTCTGATTTTACAGATCGATGGGCTCTCTTTCCCTACAATTCAACGTGCATTAAGGCGAGGCAGAATGCCGGCTCTTTCTGCGATGCTTGCCAGAGGACATCACAAATTCCTGGACTGGCAATCTGGTGTTCCCAGCAACACACCTGCAGTTCAAGGTGGTTTGTTTTACGGCAAGCGCGGATCGATTCCCGGTTATAGATGGTATGACAGAGAGCAACAACGTGTTCGCTGTTCCAACAAACCGGAAGATTTGCGTGATGCAGAAGGTGCAATTGCAAAGGGGGCAAAACCGTTACTTGAAGGTGGTTCCTCCATCAATAGTCTATTTTCCGGAGGCGCTTCCAACAGGTTACTTACTTTGAGTACAGTTGGTGAAGATGAAGAAAAAAAGATTGGTGAATATACCGATTTCTCTCTTTTCTGGCTCAATCCCTGGTCATACAGCATAGCCTGGATTATAACGTTCTGGGAATTTTTTGCTGCAATTGTCTGGCACTTGTTGTCACGGTTTCGCAGGCACAAAAGAATAATCAAACGCACTTTTATGGATGCTGCTGGCCGAGCACTTGCCAATGCTATGTTTAGAGAGGCGTCTTTTTTCTGGATAGAACAGGACATGGAAAGAGGCATGCCGATAATTTATTCCAACTTTATTGGTTACGACGAAGTTGCTCACTGCGCCGGTCCTGATTCTGGTGAGGCGATGTCAACGCTCACATCATTTGACAGAAAATTCCAGCGATTACGTAGAATCATGCGCAAGCCCACTGGCATGAAATACGACCTGGTATTGCTTTCAGATCATGGTCAAAGCAATTCGGTTCCACTACGACATGCAATTGGCGAGACCATTGAAGAGCTTGTAGCAAGACTTGCTGGTGGAACAGTATCAATGCAGAACGTTATTGATCCAAGACGTTCATCAGTTATTTCTTTGCTTGGTGAACTCGACAGGCAGCAAGGCAGGTCATGGTTTGCTGACAGTAGTCGCAGAACCTTGAGCCGATTCAGCAGATCAACCCACGATGCTGCAATTGAACAACCTCAACCTGTGCAACTTGTGGTCTGCCCATCAGGCGGATTGGCTCATATTTATCGTGAGGGTTCAAAACGGCGACTCAACATGGACGAAATTCGATCCCTTTACCCAGGATTAATCGAAGGGCTAGCCAGTTGTGAAGGTATTGAGTTTGTAATTGTACTGAATTCAGATAATGAGCCTGTATTGATCGGCAAAAATGGAGTTCGTAATCTGGTAACAGGAGAAGTTGTTGGTGATTCAGATCCACTTGCAAAATTCTCTGACATCGAACTATGGAATAGCGAACTGCTGAAACTTGCAAATTGTGATGACTCTGGTGACCTGATTATAAACGGAGCAGTAGGTAAGAAAGGGCATATCGTCGCTTTTGAAGAACAGATTGGAAGTCATGGAGGACTTGGTGGCTCCCAAAATGAACCGTTTATAATTT
>JAAESD010000174.1 GCA_024229695.1 bacterium | reverse complement strand
GAGCAGCGTCAAGCTGTATTGATGAAGATTGGCGAAGAAATGATGGCGCGAAGCGCTGAACTCGGCGAACTGCTCTCTAGAGAGGAAGGTAAGCCTGTTACAGAGGGCAAAGGAGAAGTTTATAGGGCAGGTCAGTTTTTTACCTATTACGCAGCGGAAGTTTTAAGACAGGGCGGAGATACTGCAGATTCAGTCAGACCTAATATTGAAATTGATGTTCGAAGAGAGCCAATGGGAACAGTCGCAATTATCTCGCCATGGAACTTTCCAACTGCAACGGCGAGCTGGAAAATTGCTCCAGCACTAGCTTTTGGTAATGCTGTTATTTGGAAGCCTGCGAACCTCACACCAGCAAGTGCAGTAGCATTAACTGAAATCATCTCAAAGCAAGATATTCCCAAAGGTTTGTTTAATTTAGTAATGGGCTCAGGTTCATCAATTGGACAGTCGTTGGCTGAAAGTCCAAAAGTGCATGCAATCAGTTTTACTGGATCTTATGATGTGGGTCGTCAGATTGCAGGTGCAGCTGCTAAAAATTTAACAAAGTTTCAGTTAGAGTTGGGCTCTAAGAACCCTCTCGTCGTAATGGATGATGCTGATATGGATGTGGCTGTTGCGGCTGCTACTGGAGGTGCTTTTGGAAGTACCGGTCAAAAATGTACCGCTTCTTCTAGGCTAGTCGTTCATGCCTCCATTCATGATGAGTTTATTGAACGCATGAGTCAATCCACTTCAGCTCTTAAAGTAGGTGATGCGCTTCAAGAAGGCACTCAAATTGGTCCAGCTGCAAGTCAACAGCAACTTGATTCCAACCTCAAATATATGGCGTTAGCAAAAGAAGAGGGCTGCGAAGTGGTCTGTGGAGGCGACAAACTTGAACTTGATAATCCTGGTTTTTATATGCAACCAGCCTTATTAATAGGGGGAAGCAATTCTATGAGAGTTAATCGAGAGGAGCTTTTTGCACCGATGGCTTGTGTCATCAAAGTTGCAGATTATGAAGAGGCATTATCGGTTGCAAATGACACAGAATTTGGTCTTGTTTCAGGAATCATTACTCAGTCTCTCTCAAGAGCAAGTCACTTTAGAAGAAATGCAGAAAGTGGCTGCGTTATGGTGAATTTACCGACAGCAGGTACGGACTACCATGTCCCATTTGGCGGTAGAAAAAATTCAAGCTTTGGCCCTAGAGAGCAAGGAACTTATGCCAAAGAGCTTTATACTCAAGTTAAGACTTCTTATATTGCTAGCGGAAATCCATAATGGCCCACCCTTCACTATTTATTGATGCGCTTCAATACAATAATTGGAGTGAGGAGATATTTAAGCAAATTAACCAAGGCGGT
>JAAESD010000173.1 GCA_024229695.1 bacterium | reverse complement strand
GCTCAGTTGCACCCAGAATATCAACCAGTCCGGCCCGCGAAACTTCTTTTGCGATTATTTTGCAAGAGAAAGCAATGTCGTTCAGGAGTCCCGTAAAGTCACCGCTTGCACCAGGGTGCAGCATTTGCTGTGAAAGAATATGGGTTTCCACATTTACGAGTTTGCTTGTCATATTTGGCACGAATTATCTCCTGTTCAAGAATTTGTTTTTTTAATTGTAACAGTCTGTCGCAGTCCTTGCAATGATAGTGATTATAATGCATCTTCCCAGAAGAATTAACAATGCCGTCTAGGGCATTTTATCAGTAGATGACCACTCAAAGGAGAGTTGGCAATGAGTAACAGCATTTTTGTGCCTCCAGTACCTGAGAATGAACCGGTTAAAAACTATTTGCCAGGTTCACCGGAAAAGATAGAACTCAAAGCTAAATTGAAGGAACTGCGTAGCCAGACTATCGAAATTCCTTTAATTATCGGCGGCAAAGAAGTGAAAACAGGAGATATGGGGGACTGCAGAATCCCTCATGATCACAAACACCTGCTGGGAACTTATCACAAAGGCGGAGCGAAAGAAGTTAACGCTGCTGCCGCTGCTGCAAAGAAAGCACGGAAAAATTGGGCCGCAATGCCTTGGGAAGCCAGAGCTGCAATATTCTTGAAAGCTGCGGAGCTTCTGACAGGCCGTCATCGCGCAACACTGAATGCAGCAACTATGCTTGGCCAGAGCAAAACCTGCTTCCAGGCTGAAATTGATGCTGCATGTGAATTTATCGACTTCTTCAAGTTCAACGTTTCTTACATGTACGATATAATGTGTGAGCAACCTGACTCTGCTCCTGGAATGTGGAACATGCTTGAACAACGTCCTCTTGATGGATTTGTTTTTGCAGTTACTCCATTTAATTTCACATCGATTGCTGGCAACCTGCCAACAGCTCCTGCTCTGATGGGTAATACTGTAATCTGGAAGCCTGCTTCAAG
>JAAESD010000172.1 GCA_024229695.1 bacterium | reverse complement strand
GTTATCCTGGAGGTAACTGGTTTCGATGTTACGCATCAGCTCAAACTTGCCATCGATTTTTACTGTCACATTGTAGCTGGCATCTTCTACACCCAAAGCTCTTGTAACCAGTTTGATTCTTCTTGGCCCACGCACTTTTACAAAGCAGGGGTCATCAACTTCAACAAGACTGTACTTAATATCCTTGCCGGCAATTCTCAGATCGATGCTTCCAGCGTCCTGTTCAACCTTGACCGATCTCCAGCTCGCCGCAGTTACTGAACTGGCAAGCAACAACAAAAGCAGCAAGACTCTAGTTAGTTTCATTTTGCCTCCTTCGCCACATACCGGCAAAGTTTCTACGAACTTCAGGGGCTAAAACAAATGCACAAAGTGCGAAATAACTCATGAAAAACAGTGCTGAAAGATCCAGTCGGTAGCCATCGCGAATGAAGATTTCACCTTCGCCTGGCATTGGCAGATAGTCTGGTGCAACTGGTAATCCATATTCCTGGGCAAGAGTTGTTATTCCCAATAAGTGAATTACCGGAACACCTCTGTCTGCCATCAGAACCAGAGTTCCCTTGCGTGGCCAGTTCCGGGGTTGAAGCTCAAATGAAAGTCCAGGCTGCAGAAGAATCTTGTTTCTACTGCTACCGATACTTGCAACACCACCACCGATATTTACGAAAGCCTTGAATCCTCTGCCTCTGGCTTCCAATTCATAAAACGCCATCCGCTTCTGGATTGCGTGTTCAATATTATCTGATTCCAGGAACTCTACATTGTTCCTGGTGATTGCCTCTTCAATTAACTCGCGACCTCTGGGACTCAAACCTCTTCCCATATCATCGCCACCACCGTAAGTTGCCGCAGCTGACTGAGTGGTAAATATTTTTTGATCAACAAGCAAAGATTCCATGTCCAACCAGGTGAATCTAGGGTCATTGGCTCCCCACATCGATGCACCGACAGAAGTTATTACTATCGGCCTAAGCTTCAACTGTTCCATCGC
Source organism: bacterium (assembly GCA_024229695.1). GTDB lineage: Bacteria > Krumholzibacteriota > Krumholzibacteriia > LZORAL124-64-63 > LZORAL124-64-63 > JABIBH01. The sequence goes on along the minus strand of JAAESD010000172.1, from coordinate 947 downwards.
AGAAAACAGACAAATATTCAGGCCCGGAAATGAACCGGATATTGCAACTGCAACAGGATCTCCAGCCGATGCTCCAGTGCGCTTCAACATATCGACAAGTACACCTGCAAAGTTGGGATTCACTGCTGTAAGTTTTGATTCAAGATCACCACGTGAGTTCGTAATCAAACTGAACTCGGGGCCAATCAGACCGCTGCCTGCAGGATCATTTACAAGATCAATTTCTGCACCTTCAATTCGTCTGTGACGACGTAAGGCTTCCATTGCAAATTCAGCTTTTTCTGCTGCCTGCAATTTTAAATCGTAATCTCGTTGACGAACCGGTCTGCGTGTAATTTCCAGGACCGACTGCAAAAGCAAGGCAACAAGTGCCAGTAAAAGGAGGTTACGTAGCCGTGCGCTACCCGATCGTGACATCGATCAGCCTCCCCCCATGTGCAAGAACAAGTGCAAGCCTGACAACAAATGAAGCCATCAGCATTGTGCAAAGTGTTTCCAGAACACCCTGCCTGTTCATCCAATAAGCAATCAGACCAGGGATGATATAACCGATGCTAGTTACTGCTGACATGTCTATACCTGTATCGATCATTGCGTTGACTACAAGCAGATATCGTGTCAGGTAACCAAAAATAAAACCGATAAGAACTGAGAAAACCATTGTTCTGCGACCATACAACAGAATAAATCTGCCCAGTATTTTCACTGAGCCGAAAGTCAGAATTGCGGCAAGGATAGTTCCTGCTACACGTAGCGGTTGATCCAGATACAATGCAATGTATCCCGGTACAATCAACCCACCTGCAGCAACTCCCATTACCTCTGAAAAGATGAGACTGATAACAAGTCCAAGACCTATTGCCTGATAAATCATGTTGTCTCTCCTTTCTCAAGTTCTGCAATCAACAGGTGACCTGCACCACCAATGTTTCCAAGCCCTACTACGG
>JAAESD010000171.1 GCA_024229695.1 bacterium | reverse complement strand
ATAACAGTAAGTGATTTCCGAATGAATGAAACCAAACTTAAAAAAATAAAGGAAGAACTGGTTGGTATGTTTGATATTGTTGGTATGAAAAAAATGTGGGAGGATGACGAACAAGAAGAGGAACTGACAGAAGAAGATAAACTAAGACGCTACTGGAATAGTACACCAGAAGATGCTACAGATATTTTCTTTTTTACAACAAAAGAATCGAAATTGGTAAAGAAGTTTGGAAAACCTGTTGATGGCAAATGGGTTATTGAAACTTATGAAACTGCTTGGGATGAGGAATATGAAGAATATTTTACTGTGCCTGATGAAGCTACTGTGACCGTTTATGATGATTGTGCGTTACCGTACAAACGAGGCACGAAGGTTTATCGTGTTGAAGGTGATGTTGAATGGTTGTATGATGCAGAAATATTCTTTAATGAAATTGATAACTGCGGCAGCGTCTGGTATGTTAAAGGCGAAAACCCAGTTGAAGTTTTTACTAACAAAGCTTTGGAGAACCTATAATGGCAAAACGAACAACACCCTGGACTGACCAGACCATGAACCCTATCGACGTCCAAGAACAACTGGATGCGTATGTCACAATGGTCCAAGAGAAAGTCAACTGGTACTGGGAACGAATGAAGTTTACCCATTCTGCCCCGCCTGTTATCACGGCAACATACGGTAACAAATATGTCCGTATTGTGCAGGAAGATGCTGACCGTAACGGCCAACGATTTGTCCATAGTTTTGTCAATATGATAAACGGAGACATTCTCAAGGCCGGAGGTTGGAAGGCACCGGCACCTAACGGGATACGCAGTAACATCTTTGCCGATGATT
>JAAESD010000170.1 GCA_024229695.1 bacterium | reverse complement strand
TCGCATTCAGGAATGTTGTTCAACAGCAACCGGATTATTGGCAGGCGTGGGGCAATCTTGCATCGTTGCTTGATCAGCAGGGCAAAGCCGATGAAGCGCTTGTTGCCTGGAAACAGCTACTGAAACTGAAGCCCGATGACCAGAGAGCAATACAGAGAGTCCAGGGAAATTAGCCCTCAATCATCTTTTCTATTCTTCGTTTACCAAGCCATGCTACAAAACTGTATGCACCAACCAGCAGAGCTGGGCCAAGCAGGGCAGGTAACCAGGTGTTCTGCCACTCCGACGCAGCAGGCATGCCGTAGATAGCCAGGCAGACTCCGGAAATTGTACCTGCAAGAATCAGGTAAAGAACCAGCATCCCTTTTTTAGTTGGCATTGGTAGAAGGCCACCAAACATCAGTTGCATGAAGATATGACCGAAGATTGAGATGGCCAGTACTGTCCGGAAATCGGTTAGTTGTTCATCAGGTTGGTTCAGAACATATAGTCGATAGAAAACAACTCCAGCCAACATGATTTGGGTGATGCCAAGCCAGACGCCGCCAAGTTTGCCAGCCTCGGAAACAGTGCGTTCATCGCGTTGCAGTTTTTCAAATAACATCAGCGTTCCCCTTTGATCCAGAACAGTTCATTCAGAGTTTTGTTGGTAACCTGGGCCAGTGCAAGGCACAGCTTGATAGTTGGGTTGTATTTGCCAGCTTCAATCAGTCCGATGGTCTGGCGGGTCACACCAACGGCATCGGCAAGTTCTGCCTGAGAAAGATTGATAGCAACTCTTGCGAGTTTAAGGTCGTTTTCAAATTGTATTTTTTCCATTTGT
>JAAESD010000169.1 GCA_024229695.1 bacterium | reverse complement strand
CCGATCTATTCAGATTTCACTTCAGCAGCCATATCCCATCCAAGTTTTCGATGCCGAGTGCCAGCCAGGACTTGCAGCCCTGAGCGTCATTAGCTCTCAGTGCTATCAGCAGTTTCTAAAGCATGCACTAAAAAATAAGAAGATGATTCCGTCAAAAAAAGAGGTTTATTCTTTTAGTTAGACTGCAAATCCAACTGTGGTATCTCCATTGATATCAGCTCCAATCAATAGTTCTTCTTGAGGGATTAGGGCTGAATCAAGAAGGCTTCCACCACGAGGAATCAGAGCACCTTCTGCATTTATCGTCCATTTTGCATAGGTTTCACCATTTTTCCAGTACACATCAAAGTTAGATCCTGAAGTTGCAGCAGCAACTGCATTCCATCCGCCGCCTGGACTCAATGGCGATGCATCTAACCCATTGCCGTATGTAATAGGAACAATGTTGTCTGGGTCCAGTTGTATGCCATAACCAAATTGCGTCTCGCCAAGAGTTGCTGTGTTCGATACTGAAAGCGAGTTGAAACTAAAGCCAGTCAATG
>JAAESD010000168.1 GCA_024229695.1 bacterium | reverse complement strand
TCGAGACACTACTCGCTGTTGCCGTGGTTATCAGGCGGGCCAATTTTTTTATTTAAACACCTATGATCATCGGCATGAGGATATTGGTTGGCGACCTGTTTTGGAGGAATTACTATGAGTAACCAAATTACCAATGAACAAGAAATAAAACATAACTTCATTGCAGGTGAGTGGCGCTCTAGCTCGGAATATATGCAAAACATTAATCCATCGGATACTAATGATGTAATCGCTACATATGCAACTGCTACTAGCAATGATGTTCAGGATGCGGTTTCAGCGGCAGTCTCTGCAGTGCCAGTCTGGTCGTCCAGTACATCTGGGGAGAGATTTGAAATTCTCGATGCAATCGGCACGGAGATTATTCAGCGCAAAGATGAACTAGGTGATCTTCTCGCCCGTGAAGAGGGAAAGACACTGAAAGAAGCCGTGGCTGAGGCTCATCGTGCGGGCAGCCTCTTTAAGTTTTTTGCAGCTGAAGTTTATCGCTCTGATACAGAGGGTTATCGTTCTCTTCGCAAAGGCATATCGCTTCAGGTTCAGCGCGAACCAATCGGCGTAGTTGCTGCCATAACACCCTGGAACTTTCCATTGGCGATTCCTGCCTGGAAAATTGCGCCAGCACTTGCTTATGGCAATACCGTTGTTTTCAAACCTTCCGAACTAGTCTGCGGCTCTGCTTGGGCTCTTACTGAGATTATTTCCCGGGCAGGTTTGCCAGATGGAGTGTTTAATCTTCTAATGGGACAAGGCTCGGAAACAGGCGCTGCTATAGTTGAACATCCAAATGTGGCAGGCGTCACCTTCACTGGCTCTTCAGATATTGGACGCAAGATTGGCGCCAGTGTATTTGCACGAGGCGGCAAGATGCAGCTTGAAATGGGCGGTAAGAATCCACTCATTGTGCTTGATGATGCTGACCTCGATAAAGCTATCGAATACGCAATCAATGGCGCATTCTTTTCTAGTGGACAACGATGCACTGCTTCATCTCGACTAATTGTCACTAAAAATATTCATGATTCTTTTATTGATGCAATGTCAAAGCGTATGGAGCTTCTTAGGATTGGTGATGCCCGAAACCCAAATACTGATATTGGCCCTGTAGTGAGTGAGGCTCAGCTTAAGAAAAACCTTGAATATCTTCAAATTGGTTTGAACGATGGTGCAAAGCAATTAACGGGTGGAGAACAAGTTGAACAGGCTACACCTGGGTGGTATTTATCGCCAGCACTTTTTATTGATGCTAAGAGTGAGATGAAGATTTGTCGTGAAGAGATTTTTGGACCAATTGCTGCCGTAATGTCTGTAAATGATTATGATGAAGCGCTCAATCTCGCTAATGATAGTGAATTTGGTCTTTCAGCAGGTATTGTTACAAATGATCGCTCGATAATTGATCACTTTATAGCCAATATACATTCTGGAATGGTGCAGATTAATCTTCCAACTGCTGGTATGGATTTTCATGCCCCAATTACTGGTCGTAAAAATTCATCATTTGGACCACCTGAAAAGAGTAGTTATTGCCGTGAGTTTTTCACAAATACAAAGGTGGTACACGCAAATTATGGCAAACGCTTAAATTCTAAAAAGGAGGAGTCATGAAATCTTTAGAGGGCTATCGCGTACTTGATCTTTCAAATGTTCTCTCTGGGCCCTTCTGTGCCTGTCAATTAGCTCATCTTGGAGCTGAAGTTATAAAAATTGAATTCCCTATTAGAGGTGATTTAGCAAGGCAATTGGGGTTGGATATTGAACTCAATCAAAAACTTATGGGCGCTACTTTTCTTGCTCAAAACTCAGGTAAACGCTCAATTACCATTAATCTTAAAACAGCAGAGGGAGTCGATGTATTTAAGCGCCTAGTGAAAACTGCTGATGTTTTAGTCGAAAACTTCAGGCCAGGAGTCATGAATCGCCTTGGTTTAGGCTATGAAGTGCTACGAGATTTAAATCCAGATCTAGTTTATTGTGCAATATCAGGATTTGGCCAGGAAGGTGCCCTGAAAAGTCGACCAGCATATGATCAAATTATCCAGGGTATGTCAGGCACTATGAATATTACAGGTGATAAAGACTCAGCCCCTTTAAGGGTAGGTTATCCCATAGCGGACACTATTGGGGGATTGACAGCAGCCTTTGCCGTTTCAGCAGCACTTGCACAGCAAGGAGGAAAGCGTGGAACCTTTATAGACGTTTCAATGCTGGAATCTGTAATGTGTACAATGGGTTTTCAGATTTCAAACTACTTTAACGCATATCAAGAACCTCAAGCGATGGGTAATGAGAATTTTACGAGTAGTCCGTCTGGGACTTTTAAAACTAGCTCTGGACAGATCAACATTGCAGCAAATAAACAGGAACAGTTTGAAGCCACATGTCAAGTCTTAGGGCTTAATGAGTTACTTGAAAACCCTAAATTTGCTACTAGAGAGGCGCGTCTTGAAAATCGCTCTGAACTATCTGATATTCTCAACTTAACCCTTATGACTCGATCTACAGATGAGTGGACTGAACTATTAAATGATGAAGGAGTCCCTTGTGGTCCAATTTTGACTGTTCCAGAGGCTCTAGCTCAACCTCAGATTGCAGATCGAGGTATGGTTGGAACTTATAATGATGTTCCAGGAGTAGGTCGCGATATTAAAATTACGCGAACAGGTATCAAGCTTGATGGAAATGCTCCAACTGTAGATAACCCACCTCCAATGCTTGGTGAACATACTGATGAGATTCTTGGTGAACTTGGTTTGACTGATACTGAAATAAAAACGCTAAAAGAACAAAAAGCAATATGAATAAAATTGACATTGAAGTGAGTGAAGTTGGACCAAGAGACGGGTTGCAAAGTATCAGTCAAATTATGCCCACTGAGGCTAAAAAGCGCTGGATTAAAGCTTTGGCTTTAGCAGGCATTCCCGAGATAGAGGTTGGTTCATTTGTTCCAGTAAGGATATTCCCACAGTTTGCTGACATGATAGAAGTTGCTAAGTATGCAAGAACTATTGAAGGACTCAAAGTGGCTGTTTTAGTTCCAAACTTGAAGGGAGCTGAGAATGCGATAAAGGCAAATGTCCATAAGCTTACAATTCCCTTGTCAGTTAGTGAGACTCATAGTCTGCGAAATGTCAATCGAACGCATGAACAGATGCTGGACGAAGTGAAAAGTATAGTCAACCTAATTAGACAACTACCAGTCGATGGAAGACCTGTTATTGAAGGTGCACTTTCAACTGCATTCGGTTGCACAATAGAAGGCAGTGTCCCGGAAGATCGAGTAGTGGAGTTAGCAGAAGCGTTAATGGAGGCTGGATGTGATGAGGTAGGTCTTTCTGATACTACCGGATACGCAAATCCCGTGCAAGTTAAGCGTTTGATAGGGAAGGTCTGGACTGCCATTGGGCGCGAGAATCTTGCAGGAATTCATTTGCACAACACACGTGGACAAGGATTGGCGAACGTTTTAGCTGCTGTGGAAGTGGGACTTACCACTGTTGACTCGTCTATGGGAGGTATTGGCGGATGCCCAGCAGCACCAGGTGCCAGCGGTAATATTGTTACTGAGGATTTGGTTTTCTTGCTAGAGGCAATGGGGCTAAAAACAGGTATTGATTTTGATAAGCTCATGGCCGCTAGAAATGTCGTTGCAACAGCGCTACCAGATGTTGAATTGTATGGTTTTACACCGGATGCTGGCTTACCTCTTAGCTAATAACCCTTAAACTAATTGGCTATCAGCATCTATATCACGAGACAATAAATCTGTCATGATTGCTGTTCTCATTTCATCAGAATAATCAAACCAATCAAAAATTTCATTCATGTGACGTTTGCAACCAACACAGAAGTTGTTTTTATTGTATTTACAAATACTAACACAGGGACTTTTGATTTGTTTTAGTCTAGTTTGTT
>JAAESD010000167.1 GCA_024229695.1 bacterium | reverse complement strand
GCTCAACGACCCAGCGGAACAGCGCCGACGGTTTGAAGCACAAGCAAAATTGCGTGCTGAAGGCGATGATGAAGCGCAAGTTCTTGATGAAGATTTCCTGGAAGCTCTGGAGATGGGTATGCCGCCAACTGGTGGTCTTGGTGTCGGTCTTGACAGATTGGTCATGCTCTTTACCGACTGTAATTCAATCAGAGATGTTTTGCTATTTCCTGCCATGCGACCCGAAGAACAGGGAGCAGAGTAGTCTATGCGTTTTTCAGTCTATGTAGCAGCTCGATACCTTAAAAACAGGAAACATTCCCGATTTTTAAATCGAGCTGTTGTGACTGCGATAATCGGAATAGCACTTGGTGTTACTGTACTCAATCTTACTCTTGCTATTATGAATGGTTTTCATGAAGAGTTGAGAAATACATTTGTTGATAACATGCCGATGATAACTGTCGTGACCTCCAACCCTGAAGGTTTCACTGATCTTGCCACCACAATTGATGACATCGGGACAGTACCAACCGTATCAGGAGTAGCCCCATTTTTCCGACAGGAAACTATTGTTACTTCAAAATCAACAGGTGGAACTGCCAGACATCGTGGTGCGGTTATCTGGGGAATAAACCCTGATTTGCAAGAAGGCGTAACTCCGCTTTTGGAAACAGTACACCCATACAGTTCTGCAATGGAAGCACTGAGAGATGGTACTGGTGTGGTGCTTGGTGCTGAGCTTTCCGGATCCCTTTATGCAGGCCTTGGTGATACCGTAATATTCACAGTTCCAACAGGCGAGTTGTCTTTTGACTCTCCAACATCAGTGAGCAAAAAATATGTAATATCAGGCTGGCTTGATACAGGAATGTATGATTTTGACAGCAGGTTTGTTTTCATGTCTATTGATGAAACTAGGGACCTGTTGGGTTATGGCCCTGATTCGGCTCACGCAATTGGTGTCCGGATTGAAGATATGATGGCAGCCCCACAAATAGCAGATCAGATTGCTGTTAAACTTGGCCAGTTCGATCACCAGTGCAATGACTGGATTTCCCTGAACAGCAACTTGTTCCAGTGGGTTGTAATTGAAAAAATTGTCATGTTCTTACTGCTTGGTCTGATCATCCTCGTTGCCGCTTTCAATATTGTTGGAATCCTGACGATGATGGTTGGTGACCGGCACAAGGAGATTGGCATCATGCTATCTATTGGAGCTACCAGAAAACAGATTCAGACTATTTTTCTGCTCGATGGCGTGGTCGTAGGAATTGTCGGGGTTCTGGTTGGTACATTATTTGGGTGGGCTGGTTGTATGTACTTGTTGCATGTGGGATTGAAGTTGCCTGGCGATGTCTATTTTGTAGAACAGGTTCCGGTAATTATTCAATTTTCCGATTTTGCGATTGTTGGGATTTCTGCTCTGGTGATGACTCTGATTTCAACTTTGTTGCCAAGTAGTGAAGCTGCCCGGCTTAAACCAATCGAAATTATCCGGTACACTTAAAGAGGGCTTAATGACTTATTTGCTTGAAGCAAAAAATATTATCAAGACTTTTGACCGTCAGGATGATCGGTTGACTGTGCTGAACAATTGTTCGCTTGGTCTTGAATCTGGTGAGTCCATTTCTATTACAGGGCGCAGTGGTTCTGGCAAAAGTACATTGTTGAATGTTATTTCTGGTCTGGATAATTCCGACAGCGGAGAATTGATTTATAATGGAACTGACATAACTTCGTGGACTCTTGATCAGTTTGCTATATGGCGACGGGAAAATATCGGTTTTGTTTTTCAGTTTCATTTCCTGTTACCTGATTTTACTGCATATGAAAATATTATGATTCCTTCACGGATTGCAAACAAGTCTGCTGGCAGTGATGAAAAGTTTGCGATGGAACTTTTGGACCATCTTGGGCTTGCTGACCGAAAAAATCATTTACCAGGTGAATTGTCTGGTGGCGAACAGCAGAGAATCGCAATTGCGCGTGCATTTATCAACAAACCGGCAATTTTGCTTGCAGATGAGCCTTTCGGCAACCTCGATGCTGAACGGGGAGAGCAACTTACAGATATGTTGTTCAATCTTGCTAACATGAATCAGAGCTCAATCATCATTGTTACTCATGATAAAATGCTTGCAGCAAGAACAGATCGGTCCCTTGAGCTTGATTCCGGTAATCTCACTGCAATTATTTAGTACAATTTTGTTACTTTTTCTCAAGTTTACAGCCAAATGAGCGATATCAAGTTGGACAGTATATAGCTTTGCTTTATTGCAAGTTGTACCTATACTGACAATATCAACTTGTATCGTTGTGTCCTTTTGGGAGGAACGCTGAATGAATGATCGATTTACCAAGAGAGTTCGCCAAATACTTTTTATGGCTCGTGAAGAAGCAGCACGCTTGCAGCATGGCTATATTGGGTCAGAACATATATTGCTTGGGATTGTCAGGGAAGACAGTGGCATAGCGGCACGTGTATTGAAACGCCTTGACGTTTCAAGGGTCGATGTTGAACGCGCTATTGAAGAATTCACTTCTCAAAATAATGGTACAATTACTATCGGCGAGATCCCTTTTACTCCGATGGCGAAAAGGGTTTTGGAAATCGCCAAGGATGAGGCCGATCGATATAATCATAATTTCATTGGCACAGAACATATTCTGGTTGCGATAATTATTGAAGACAAAAACGCCGCTGCAAGAATTTTGATTAACCTTGGTGTTACTCTTGATAGTGTCCGCAAAGAGATGTTGCATATGCTCAGCAATAATCCCAATTCCATCAGTCGCACTTCGAAACCGAGTGAAACTCCAATTCTTGATGAATTTGGACGAGACCTGACTGCTATGGCAAAAAATGGTGAGCTTGATCCTACTATTGGCAGAAGCAAAGAAATTGATCGAATTGTTCAAATACTCAGCCGTCGCAAAAAGAATAACCCAGTTTTGATTGGTGAGCCTGGTGTTGGTAAAACTGCAATCATCGAGGGACTTGCCAGTTTGATGAATGAGGGCAAGGTGCCTGCAACAATCAGAGACAAAAAACTGGTCACTTTGGATATTGCAAGTGTTGTTGCTGGAACAAAATATCGCGGTCAATTTGAGGAACGACTTAAAAAGATAATGTCTGAAATCAGAGAGAACGAGAATGTAATTCTGTTTATCGACGAGCTGCATACAATAGTTGGAGCTGGTGGAGCAGAAGGAGCAATAGATGCCTCCAACATGCTTAAACCCTCTCTGGCACGTGGTGAAATACAATGTATTGGTGCTACAACTCTGGATGAATATCGCAAGCATGTTGAATCAGATGGTGCTCTTGACCGTCGATTCCAGACTGTAATAGTAAATCCTCCAGCTGAAGATGAGACTATCGAAATATTGTTCGGCCTCAAGGAGAGATACGAAGAGCATCACCAGGTTGAGTATGAAGATCAGGCAATCCGATCTGCGGTTTGGCTGTCCAACAGATATATCTCCAATCGGGCTTTACCTGATAAAGCGATTGATGTTCTGGATGAAGCAGGCGCACTTGCCAGATTGAGTGGAAGTATTGTACCTCCTGACGTGCACGAAATTGAAAAAACAATCAGTGAAACGGAACTGGAAAAAGAATCTGCAATCAAATCTCAGGAATATGAGTTAGCAGCACAGCTCAGGGATACAGAAAAAGAACTCCGCAAGAACCTGACAAAAATCAAGCACGAGTGGAAGCAGAATCAAAGTGAAAATAGAGCTGTTGTTACCAGCAAACTAGTTTGCAAAATAATTGCCGATACTACTGGAATTCCAGTTGCTGAAGTTGAAGAGGAAGAAACTCAAAAACTTCTCAGGATGGAAGAAGAGCTTGGCAAATGGGTTATTGGCCAGGAACAGGCATTGGTTGCTGTTAGTAAATCTATCCGACGTAATCGTGCTGGATTGCGTGACCCAAGCAAGCCAATAGGTTCTTTCCTGTTTATGGGACCAACCGGTGTTGGTAAAACTGAAATTGCACGCAGGCTGGCTGAATTCCTCTTCGGTGATCAGGATTCACTGGTTCGCATTGATATGTCGGAATATATGGAGAGACATTCTGTGTCACGACTTGTAGGTGCACCTCCAGGTTATGTTGGATATGATCAGGGTGGACAGCTTACTGAAGTGATTCGACGTCGTCCATATTCTGTATTACTCCTGGATGAAATTGAAAAGGCCCACCCGGACGTTTTCAATATTCTGTTACAAGTTCTTGACGATGGACAACTTACAGACAGTTTTGGCAGAGTTGTCGATTTCAAAAATGTTGTACTGATTATGACTTCCAATGTTGGTAGTCGTCGTGTTAAGGAAACAAAGGCGCTTGGCTTTGGTTCTGAAGGCAAGGAAGAAACTAATAAGCGCGAACATGCTGTAGTTGATGCAGATTTGCGCAAAACATTCAGTCCGGAATTCATAAACAGGGTTGATGAGCTGATATTCTTCCGTTCACTGAACAAGGCTGATATGCGTCAAATCATTGATATTATGCTTGATGGTGTAGTTGAAAGATTGAAATCGATGGAAATTAACTTCAATATTACAGATGCAGCCAAAGACTTTATCTGCAAAGTTGGTTATGATCCAGAGAACGGGGCCAGACCTTTGCGTCGTGCAATACAACGTTATTTTGAAGATCCACTGAGTGAAAAGCTTCTTAAGGGCGATCTTAAAGGTGGGCGTATTTTGACTGTCGATAGTGATGGTAAGAGTCTATCATTTGACTCTGACAATGATATGGAAAAATCTGATGATAAAGCTGGAGCAAATGTAGAGCCAACTTAATCAAAATAAAGCAATTAGAACTTTAAAGTGCGGGCGCTATCTAGCGCCCGTTTTTGTATATTCATCACTTTTAATCAAAATATGGAACTCATACGTAAATCTCTCGTTAAAACAAGGTTTTTACGGATTGCCACACCGACTTTGTCCTGTTATTGTTGCGGACTGGTGTGTGGGACAAGGAATAGTCATTAGTTACAGCAAAGAAGAGTTCATGAAGCAAACTTTGGTTAATAAAATATTTCTGGCCGTCATTATGATGGTCGTTCTATTACCTGCTTATCTTGCAGCGGATACTATTTCTGCTGTTGATGTAGTTGGGGCGCGAACTGTAGGAGCGAGGCAAGTTTTGTCATGGGCAGAACTGGAAATCGGCCAGGAGCTCACACATGAAACAGTTGCTACCTCAATCCGGAAGCTTTTTGCGACTGGTAAATTCTCTGATATTTATGTGTATCAAATTAAAGAAGATGATGGAACCAGACTCATATTAAATCTTGATGAGTTTCCACGTATCAGGAAAATAGAATTTCAGGGCAACAATAAAGTTAAAGATGACAAAATCATTGAAGTATTCCCACCAAAAGTAGGGCAATTTGCAAATCCTGCTGCCATAAAAAGGGACCTGCATACAATCCATGAGTTGTATCAGGAAAAAGGTTACTACAATGTATCAACATCGATAGATTCTTCAGTTGTTGATCAGAATAATTTACAGAAACTGGTTGTTACAGTTACCGAAGGCCAGAAAGTAGATGCGAAGACAATCACAATTTCTGGAAATGAAAATGTGAGTGAAAAGCAAATTAAAAAAATTATGAAGCAGAGCACTGGCGGTTTCTGGTTCATTAAATCGGCTACTTTCAGAAAAGCTCAATTCGAAACAGACCTTGAACGAATTATTGCTTATTACAGAGATAACGGATATCTGGATGCTGAAGTCACAGCAACTGACTTAAGTTTTGATGAAGAGAGTAAAGGCCTGGATGTAACGATAAAGATTAATGAGGGCCAAGAATATTTTGTAGGAAATATAAATTGGGAAAACAATGAAGTCTACGATGACGCAACTGTTGCCAGCTTAATATTATTGGAAAAAGCAGATACTTTCCGTGAAATCGATTTCCGTGAAACACTTGACAAGCTGAATGCCCTTTATTGGGATACAGGCTATATCTACGTAACGGTAGAACCTACGAGAGAAATTTCAGATAACATTGTCGATGTCACTTTCAAGTTTTTTGAAGGTGAGCCTGCTGTTATCAGAGATATCCAGATTGTCGATAATATTAAAACTCATGACAATGTCATTCTTAGAGAGTTACGTATTTTCCCGGGCGATGTGTTCAGTAATGCCAGAGTCGGCAGAACTCAAAGAGATATTTTCCAGCTTGGGTATTTTGAAGATGTTCAGCCAGATTTCCTGTCCGCCGACACTGAAGGCGATATTGATCTCATACTGAAAGTCAAAGAAAAGCAGACCGGACAATTCTCATTTGGTATGGCCTATAGTGCTCAGACTCAAGCCACAGGCTTTATTCAGATTGCTGAAACCAACTTCCGTGGTAAAGGGCAGACAATTGGTCTTGCCTGGCAATTTGGAAGTCGTCGCAGGTACCTTGATCTTAACTTTACAGAGCCGTGGTTTTTGGGAACCCCAACTCTTCTGGGTGGCGATGTATTTGATCGCTACACATACAATTTCGATGATTTTTATGAGAGCCGTACCAAAGGTGCTGCACTGAGATTGGGCCGACGTATCCCAGGCACAAGATACAGCCGGGTTGGACTTCGGTATGAATGGTCACAGACAAGGTTATCCAATTTCAGTTCCGGTTATGTTACATATCTGGATAACCTGGAGTCACAAATTGGTAGCAATGAAATGCCTTTTGAGCGTTTGGACCAGGTTGACTGGCCTCGTACCAAGTCTGCAATTACAATGAGTTTCAGTCGTAACTCCACTGACAACCCATTTTTCCCGACAAGTGGTTCTCGGTCCAGTTACAGCGCTGAATTGTCTGGTGGACCTCTTGGCGAGGATATCTCTTACCAGAAACACATGATGAAGCATTCCTGGTATCAAAAGTTACCTGCTGGATTTGCCTTCCATCTTTCATCTGCTATGGGTTTGATTCATGGGCTTGATAATCCAGATGATGTTCCCGACTATGAAAAGTTCAGGCTTGGCGGTAACAGGATTTATCCACTTAGAGGTTATCGTGACCTTGAGGTTGTTCCTAGAGGCAACCCAGGTTTTATAGGTGGCCGTTTCTATACAGTAATGAGTGCCGAAGTGCTATACCCATTAACTCCAGCAGTGCAGTTGATCGGTTTTGTTGATCAGGGTGACTCATGGAACAGTTTTGGTGAAGCAGACTTTACAAACTTACGTAAAGGTGCAGGATTTGGAGTCAGGGTAGAAGTCCCAATGATGGGCACAATTGGATTTGATTATGGTTATGGATTTGATCGTGCGAATGGCCCTGGATGGGAGCCGCACTTTAACTTTGGACAGTTCTTCTAAACAGAAGCTTGAAAGGTCGAAATGAAAACCAATGCTATCAGAATTATTGCCTTAACACTTCTATTGCTCGCTTTCTCATCACAGCTATTTGCTGATGATGTGAAGCCTTTTGCAATTATCGATTCGCAGAGAATTGTAGAAGAGTATAACGCAGCTCGCGATGCTCAAGAGCAATACCAACTTTTCCTTCAGGATCTTGAACGCGAAATCACAGAACGTGAACGGGATTTGCAGAGAATGGGTGAGGAGATCGAAAGCCAGAAAATGCTTCTGGGTGAAGATGCTCTGAGGTCAAAGATGGAAGAATTTGAAAGTGCTCGTTCTGATTATTTTCAATTCAGGGAGAGTATCGACACTCGCGCAGAAGCAGAGTACAAAAAACAGATTCAACCTATAATTGATCAGATAAAACTGATTGCAGAGCGAATCGGAAAAGAAAATGGTTACGGGATAATTGTCGATGCTGCTGCATTGACTACAATCTACATTGATCCAGACGTTGATCTTACTGATGATATCCTGACCGCACTTGTTAAAGGCGTTGACGAGTAGGCTCTGATATGAATTCATTCAAGCTAAGCGAAATAGCAGCCAAGCTGCAACTCAACTACCAAGGCGCTACTGATCCTGTGATTAGTGGCGCTGGTTCAGTTATTGACGCCAAGCCTGGTGAAATTGTTTTTGCTGAAAAATTAAAATATCTGGAAAATATGGCAGGCATGCCTGCTGCAATAATTATTCCAATGGATTTTGAAACAGATATTCCTGCTATCAGATGTGAAAATCCCAGAGCAGAATTTACAAAAGTACTGAGTTATTTTGCAGTGCCTGTTGATTCAGTAATTCCTGATGGGATTCATCCCACAGCAGTAATTGATTCAGACGCTATTATTGAATCAGACGTTGCTATCGGTCCTTTTAGTATAATCGGAAATGGGACAAGGATTGGTTCTGGAACTCGATTAGCAGGGCATGTTGTTATCGAGCCGAATTGTACAGTTGGTAGTAACTCTGTATGTTTTTCTAATGTTACAATTCGTGAACGATCAATCATTGGAGATAATGTAATTCTTCAGCCAGGTGTTGTAATTGGTAGTGATGGTTTTGGTTACCATCCATCGGCAACTGGCCTTGTCAAAATTCCACAGATTGGGAATGTGGTTATTGAGAACGACGTTGAGATTGGTGCCAACTCTTGTATTGATCGTTCCACAACTGGGACAACAACTATCAAGCATGGTGTTAAGCTCGACAACCTTGTTCAAATTGCGCATAATGTGACTGTTGGAGAATATACTGCCATTTCAGCACAATCTGGTATATCCGGAAGCTGCTCAATAGGTAAAGGCGTTGTTATTGGTGGCCAATCTGGTGTTGCTGATCATCTTGTTGTTGGCGATGGAGTGCAAATTGCTGCCAAAACTGCTGTAACAAGAGATGTTGAAGCAGGAAAAACTGTAATAGGGTTTCCTGAAATAGAAATTAAAAAAGGGTTCAGGCTTTTTGGGTTAACTCGTAGATTACCTGAACTTTTTAAAAGAGTGAGAGACATTGAAAACTTGCTCTCCAAATCAAATGATTCTCAGGAGTAACTAATGCTCTTTTTGCAAAAAACGGTAAAAGAAACTGTCATAATTACTGGCACAGGACTTCATTCAGGTGTCGATGTTACGATGAAGTTCCAACCAGCACCAATCAACAGTGGAATAGTTTTTAAGCTGAGTGATGGCTTTGAAATTCCTGCTGTAATTGAAAATTATGATCGTGAGGCCAGTGGCAATCGGAATACTACTCTTTCCAAAGATGGTAAGTCGGTTCAGACAGTGGAGCACGTCATGTCAGTTCTATATGGACTTGGCATTACAAACTGTGTTGTTGAGTTGGATGCCAATGAACCTCCTGAACCAAAAACTGGTGGAGTCTTGGAGTATCTCGAAGCAATTGACAGTGTTGGTATATTAGACCAGCCTATGCCTGCCACATATCACAAAATTGATGTGCCTGTTTACATGCGTGAGGGTGAAGTTGTTATTGAAGCACACCCTGCACCAGACACCAGAGTGACTTTTGAAATTGATTACGATGATCCTCTGATTGGTAAACACAAGTCCACTTTTATTATTACTCCGGAAATATTCAGAACCGAGATTGCTCCTGCCAGAACATTTGCTATTAAAGCAGATATTGAGAAAATGCAGGCAAATAATCTTGCCAAAGGTGGTAGCCTTGACATTGCTCTTGTCGTTGATAATGGCAAGTTGGTCAATGATACTGAGCTTCGCTATTCCGATGAATTTTTGCGACACAAAGTACTGGACCTTATCGGTGATCTGGCTCTCCTTGGTATGCCACTAAAAGGTCACGTATCAGCAAAGTTTTCGGGGCATGATACAAATAGTAAATTTGTGCAAATTCTTGCGAAAAGTGAACGCCGAGCTTCACGGATTTATCCACAAAGAAAGCCTGAATATTGGGATATTAGCGCAATTTTGGAAACAATGCCCCATCGTTATCCGTTCTTACTTGTAGATAGAATCTTGGAAATTGAGCCAAGTAAACGTATTGTTGGTATTAAGAATGTGACCATTAATGAGCCGTTTTTCACAGGTCACTTTCCAGAGCATCCAATTATGCCGGCAGTTCTTATAACTGAAGCTATGGCGCAAGTTGGTGGAGTCCTATTACTAAGCAGCGTGCCAAATCCCAGCTCTAAATTGGTTTATTTTAGTGGTATTGATAATGCCAGATTCCGTAAGCCTGTTCTGCCGGGAGATCAGATCAGGTTTGAGTTGGAACTGGTGAAATTGAGGGGGCCAATCTGCAAGATGAAGGGCATCGCATATGTTGATGGCAATAAGGTTGCCGAAGCAGATTTGATGTCTACAATTGTAGATCGTTAACAGGAGACTTAACTA
Source organism: bacterium (assembly GCA_024229695.1). Classification (GTDB taxonomy): domain Bacteria; phylum Krumholzibacteriota; class Krumholzibacteriia; order LZORAL124-64-63; family LZORAL124-64-63; genus JABIBH01. The sequence goes on along the minus strand of JAAESD010000167.1, from coordinate 11,341 downwards.
AATGAATGCAAAGAATCTTAGTCCTAAAAAATCTATCCATTCAGTTGGCGAACCAGTTATTCATCCAACAGCAATAGTGCATCCTGATGCAAAATTGGGTCATGATGTTTCAATTGGTCCATTCACAATTATTGGACCTAATGTTTCAATTGGACCAGAATGTCAAATAGCATCTTCAGTTGTCATTGAGGGGAATACAACGATTGGACGTGGTAACAGGATTTACTCCGGCGCTGTAATCGGTACAGAGCCACAGGACCTGAAATACAACGATGAAATCTCTTTTGTAAAAATTGGTGACAATAATGTTATCAGAGAATATGTAACAATCAATCTTGCAACAACAAAAAATGGTGTTACCAAAGTTGGCTCGAATTGTTTGATTATGACTTACGCTCACATTGCTCATGAATGTATTGTGGAAGATAACGTTATTTTGGCCAATTCAGTCAATCTTGCAGGTCATGTACGTATTGGTGAATATGCAATTTTAGGTGGGATGACTCCAGTGCATCAATTTGTGCGTATCGGCGCCCATGCATTTGTAGGTGGTGGTAGCAGGTTAAGTCAGGATGTACCTCCATTTTTCACTGTTGCTGGTAACCCAATTGGTATTGCGGGTGTTAATAGTGTTGGTTTGAAGCGTCGTAATTTTTCTGACCAGGAAGTAATGAATCTGAAGCAAGCATATAAACTGCTTTATCGAAAAGATCTAAACGTTACACAAGCTTTGGACCGAGTTGCTGTTGAATGTGATTTGGATGTTCACATTGAGAATTTGATGGCATTCATTAGACGGTCCGAACGTGGAATAGTTAGATAGCAGTAGCCATGGGAGTCGCACAATGAGTACGAACTCCAGTAAACAGTTGCATGTTTTAATTTCATGTGGTGAGTTGAGTGGCGAGAAATATGCTGCAGAGCTCCTTACTAACCTCAAACAACAGATTCCCAACATAAAAATATCAGCTCTCTGTGGAGATTTGCTGGTAAGTCACGGTGCAAACAGAATTGTTGATTACCATGAGATTTCTGTAATGGGATTCTCTGCGGTAATACAATCACTTCCTCAAATTCTACAAGCTCGAAGCCAGATTAAAAAATTTATTTCCGATAATGAAATCGATTTGTTTATTCCAGTCGATTTCCCAGGTTTCAACGGCTCCCTGGCAAAGCATGCTCGCAAAAATGGCATTCCAGTATATTCAGTTGTTGCTCCACAATTATGGGCATGGGGGGCATGGCGAGTTGGTGCACTCAGAAAATCGGTTGATCGATTGTTGGCATTACTCCCATTTGAAAAAAAGTTTTTTGCCGATAAAAATATTCCGGTAGTTCACCTTGGACATCCGTTGGTGGATGTTTACGACAGCGAGCTGCTGCATGGAATAAGAAAGAACAGGGAATTCAATTTAAAGCAAAAAGCAGAATTGAAAATCGGGTTTTTACCTGGGAGCAGAAAACAAGAAATTAAATTATTGCTACCAATGTTTATCGATATTTGTGAGCAGATAAAAGCAATGAATCCCGATTGTAAACATGAATTCGAAATCAGCTGTGCGGCTGATTATCTGATTCCATTATTTGAATCACTTCCTGACTATTTAAGAATTTCACAACAGCCGATTAATGAGTTCATCAGTAATCTTGACTATGCTGTGGTCTGCAGTGGCACAGCATCGCTTGAAGTTGCTCTGGCTGGCCTTGGGCACTCCATTACATATAAAACTTCACCGTTCAATTACTGGCTTGGCAGTAAGTTGGTAAGATCTGAATATATTGGCCTGACAAATTTGGTAATGGACAAAAAAATTGTGGCAGAATTTGTCCAGGATGAGGCACGTGCAGATGTAGTTGTCGATGAGTTTACAAATTGGATGCAGGATTCTGCAAAGAGAAGCAAGTTTGATTCTGATATTGACCAACTACACAACAAGCTTGGTGTACCTCGGTTTTGGCAGAGAGTTGCTAATGATATTGTGCAATTTCTGGGCGATGTAGAAGTACTATGAATATACTATCTACAGGCGGCAAAATTATATGGAATATCATGAAGCGCAGTTGTCGTATCAATAAATCGGTAGAAGCGTCACCTGTGATTTATGCATCTCTGCATCAAGATATGATTGCAGCTCTAATGCATGTGTCGTCTACAGGGGCAACTTTACTTGTCAGTAATAGCAAAGATGGTGACTTGCTTGAATCGATACTTTCTGGAGAGGGATTAAAATTTATCAGAGGGTCAACTGGTCAAAGTGGTAGTCTGGCTGTTAAACGGCTGGTGGCTGAGCTGCGATCTGGTAACAGCATCGGTCTTGCTGTCGATGGCCCCAAGGGTCCTCACGGGGCAATCCAGGAAGGTGTAATAGCAATATCCAGGCTGTCCGGTTGTCCAATCGTTCCATTGACCATGGTTTACAGCAGGAAGATTAATCTCAAAAATTGGGATAAAACTGCTGTACCAATTCCTTTCAGTAAAACAGTTGTAACTGCAGGTGAAAAAATTAATTGCGAACATGAGTCTGCAACAGTTGAAGTATTGGCTGATGCACTGTTAAAAGGACAACTTTGATGAGATTTCAGATTGTTGACAAGCGCAGCACAGGAACCAGAGCAGCACATAAACTGTGGAAATTGTGGTCATCTAACTCATCGCCAATTTTCAATAAACTGACTTTACTTACTTCAAAATTTAACAAATATCTTCTTGGAAAAAGAGTTGCCAGTCGCACAGCGATACCTGTAAATCCCAAAGTTATTTCGATCGGAAATCTGAGTCTGGGGGGCAGTGGTAAAACCCCGCTGGCTATTAAAATTGCTTCCGATCTGCAGGAGGCCGGCCAGAAGATTGCAATATTGGTTCGGGGCTATGGTAGTGCAGACACAGGGCCGTTTATTGTCGAGCCGGGGAACCATGCTGCAGGTGATGAGGCTTTGATGATTGCCAAGTCACTGCCAGAGGCTGTTGTTGTGCAATCAAAAGATAGAGTGCAAGGATACAAACTGGTAAAAGATATCGTTGATGTTGTCATCATCGAAGATGGGTTCCAAACAGCAGGCTTGAGCAGGCACTTTGATTTTCTGATTCTGGATAAATGGGATTTTCAAAAAGGAACTCCTGTACCACAAGTTGGAAATGTTATTCCGTGGGGGCCATTCCGGGAATCGCTTAGTGCAATAGACAGGGCAGATTGTTTATTAATCCCTGCAGAAGATTTTCAAGGCAAATTGCTAACAGAATATAACGGTATTCCGATTTTCAATTATTCCAGGAACTCAATGTTGTCAATGGATGATACTGGTGACTATGCACTGATTTCCGGAATTGCAAACCCGGAGCAGTTTGAGAAGCAGTGTATCAGAAAACTGGGTAGAAACCCTGTTGCCAGTTACAGGTATGATGACCACAAAGCGTACTCTCAAGCAGATATTATGCAAATTATTAACAATCATGACACCGCTGAAACAACCTGGTTCACAACTGCAAAAGACTATGTGAAGTTAGCTGACATATGGCCTGATTCTGTTAAAGTTGAAGTAGTCGATCTTCAAATAAGTTGGCTTGGAATCAGCCCTACTCAATTTATCCTGCAAGAGAAAGGGGAGTAGCATGTCTGGAACTTTTAAAAGCAGATATTTGGTTATTGGTTCAGGTATTGCCGGGCTTCAATATGCTCTTCTTGTTGCTCAAAGTGGTACAGTTAACATTGTTACAAAAAAAGAATCAACTGAGAGTAATACCAATTATGCCCAGGGCGGAATTGCGGCAGTAGTTTCGCCGCTGGATTCATATGACATTCATGTTGCTGATACAATTACCGCCGGTGATGGACTTTGTGATCCGGCAATTGTTTCCGATATGGTAAAATCTTCCCCGGACCTGATCGATAGATTGTTGTCTTATGGTGTTGAGTTTTCTCGCGAAGACGATCAATTTACATTGGGAAGGGAAGGTGGCCACTCTTGTAATCGGATTCTTCATTCTGCAGATATGACTGGCCGCGAGCTCGAGAAAAAACTGCTGGAAAAATGCCATCAAAATCCAAATATATCGATTCTTGAAAACCATATAGCCCTTGAACTAATCAATTGTCAGGAAGTTGGCATTGACGTAGGTAATCGGATAGCTGGTTGTGTTGTTCTTGATAGGCATAACAATTCCAAAAAGGTATTCCTTGCCGAAAATACTATTCTCGCAACAGGTGGGTGCGGGAAAGTATATGCCTATACGTCCAATCCAGATATTGCAACTGGCGACGGGATGGCGATTGCTTATCGGGCTGGAGCAACTCTGGCTAATCTGGAGTTCGTCCAGTTCCACCCGACTTGCCTGTATCACCCTGATGCAAAAAGCTACTTGATTTCCGAGGCTGTCAGAGGTGAAGGCGCACTATTGATTAATAGTCGCGATGAACATTTCATGGAACGATATCACCCACTAAAAGATCTTGCCCCGCGTGATGTAGTTGCTCGTGCAATCGATCTGGAAATGAAGCTGGCTGGTGACAAGTGTGTTCATCTTGATTTACGTCATATGAGCCCAGACTCTATAAAAACTCGATTCCCCAATTTGTATAAGAATTGCCTGAAATTTGGAATCGATATGACCATTGATCCAATTCCAGTTGTTCCTGCAGCACATTATATGTGTGGTGGTATTGAAGTTGATGTGGATGGAAAGACATCACTTGCGGGTCTTTATGCCATTGGTGAAGTTGCGTGTTCTGGAGTTCATGGCGCAAACAGACTTGCCAGCAACTCTTTGTTGGAGGCGGTCTATTTTGCAGACAGGGCTGCAAATGCCTCGCTCAGGGAAGAGCGTATATCCTTGCCTGAGGAGTCAAGTCCACTTCTTACTTCAGTCAGTCAGCTTGTCAGAGGCTATGCGCCAATGGTTCTTGAACATGACTGGGACTCAGTGCGCCAGATAATGTGGGATTATGTCGGGATTGTCAGATCAAACATGAGATTAAATATTGCTCTGAAAAGATTGCGGAATATTAGGAAAACTGTCGAGGATATTTACCGTAATTCGATTATTTCACCCGATCTGGTTGAGCTCAGGAATATTTCATTGATTGCAGAAATGATTGTATTAGCTGCTTTGAGTCGACATGAAAGCAGAGGTCTTCATTATACACAAGACCATCCGGAGAAGTCTTCAGAACATGCTTTAAATACAAAATTAGGCAAAAATGAAGATTTACATGCAATTCCTTTGAAAGACAATTGACAAATCGAGAAGATGGACTGACACTATAGATGTCTTAGTGCTGAATATTATGGGACAGATGGAACTTCTCCTGTGTTACGCAGTATATTCAGACTGACAATACCTGTTCAGAAACCGCAGAAGGAACTGCCATGCTACATAGTTTATTTCTTGCCTCGCTCGGTCCTAGTGAAATCACAGGATTATTAATCGACACAACTGTACTTGGGAAACTGGTTTTGTTAATACTGTTTGTATTATCGATTTTATCCTGGGCAGTAATGTTCGATAAAGCACGTGTTTTATCTTCAATTCGCAAGGGTCATACAAAATTTTGGGATACATGTAATCGCTGGCTTGATAAAGATATCTCCGATGATCAGATGAGCGAATGGTGTCAGAACAACCTTGATCTGCCGTTGTCAAACATGTGGACCGACACTCATAAACTTGAAACAATTCAAAGTGTGCGTAGAAGTTCCGAACGCATTGCCTATGCTGAAACTGAAGGTCTGGAACGCTACCTTATTATCCTATCAACAACAGTCACAATTTCACCATTCCTTGGTTTGATGGGAACTGTCTGGGGAATCATGCAGTCATTTTGGGATATGTCGGCAATGAGAAGTGCCAACCTTACAGTTGTAGCACCTGGAATTGCTGAAGCGTTGATAACAACTATTGCTGGCCTATCGGCTGCCATCCCTGCTGTGGTGTTCTACAATTTGTTTGTCAGGAAAATTGATTTGATTGGTAATGAGATGGAGAGACTGCGGACTATAATGGAGGAAGAGTCCCAGACAGATAATGGAGAAGGCGGTGGGCGAGTACGTCCTCCAAGAAGACCTGATCTTCACGACGGGGAGAAAATAAGGTGAAAAGGTCAAGCTACAGAAGCCTGGCAGAAATTAATATCACATCCCTTGTTGATGTCACTTTGTGTCTGTTGATTATCTTCATGCTGACTGCTCCATATATCCAGGGTGGAGTAGAGCTTGATCTGCCAAAGACTGAGACAAGAGAAGTTATAGTTGAAGAAGGGCCTGTAATTTCTGTTACAAAGAATCGTCAACTGTTTTTTGAAGAGGAACCTGTTTCTTTTGAGGAACTCGAGGCAAGATTACGTTCTCTTGAGGAAGATCCGACAACCATTCCGGTATATTTACGTGCCGATGAAGAAAATCCTTACGGATTTATTTTGAAAGTAATGGCTACAGTTGAACGATGTGGTTTTACAAACATTAGTTTAGTTGCAGACCAAGAAGATTTTGAAGGACAATAAGGTGCGCAAATATATTGTACACTCTGTTTCTCTTCATATTTTCTTTTTCCTTTTTGTAATGTGGTATGGCTCTGTTGTCAATCGCACAGTTAATCTGACAAAGCCCACAATATCTGTTTCGTTGGTTAAAATTCCCAAGCCTCAAGTTGTAATTGAAGAACCAGTTGTTGAAAAAGAAATAGCGCCAGAACCAGAACCGGAAAAAGTTGTCGAACCGGTAATCGTTCCTGAGCCAATTCCTGATGTTCCAATACAAAAGGAAGTTGAGCAGAAGGAGCCGGAGCCCAAACCAGTCGAGGAAAAGGAAGTTGATAAAGAGATCGAGGAAGTAATTACTGAAGAGGAAGAGATTCCTGAATATGGTGCTTCTATAGATTCTCCTGAACAAACTGGTCTGGCTAGTGGCCAACTTGCAGTATATCTTGGCTTGATCGAATCGAGAATAAGCAGAAAATGGAATCCAACACAACTGGGATTCAGGGACAGTAAGACTCATTCTTGTACTGTTCATTTTTTCATTTCTCGTGACGGAACAATTAACAGAGAATCGATGGTCAAGTCATCTGGAATTCCACTATTTGATCGCGGTGCTCTAAAAGCAGTAAAATCTGTTCGTAAATTCCCACCAATGCCTGGAGATTACTCAGGACAAGAACTTGGGGTTACATTCGTGTTCACAATGAGGTCATCAATTTGAGACAACTGCTCACATTATTTTTGATTATAGTTTCGATGTCAGTTTCTGCGCAATCGACAGAAGTAACTCTTGGTACTGAGAAAGAGGCCTGGGCAAAAATTGATATTATGGTCAAGCCACTTGAAGTTGTTTCTGGTGGCGAGAAGTCGCAACAACATGCAGAATTTGTTGAAGCAATTATTGCCGATGACTTTCGTTTCAGTGGACTGTTTAATGTGATTACTGATACTGCTACACAGGATACTTCTGCTGTCTCATTTGCAATTGAAGGTTTCCTGGAGGGTAGACTTCCTGGTACAGCGGTTACGGAAGAAGAAAATGCACCTCTATTAACTTTGAAGCTTGTAACCTGGCCTGAACAATTGCTGATATTCAGTAAGAGATATCGACCGATGGAAGATAAGCTCCGTACTACAGCACATCATTTTTCCAATGAAGTTATTACATATTTGACTATGGAGCCAAGTATCTGCATGACTCGGTTAGCATTTACCAGAGGTAGTGCAGACAGGCGTGATCTTTATTGTATCGATTATGATGGTGCCAATCTTTTGCGTTTGACTGCCAATAGAACACTAAACCTTTTCCCGGCATGGTCTCCCGATGGTTCCCAGCTTGCTTTTATGTCTTATCGAGAAGGGCAGCAGGGTAACTATTTGCTGGACACTTCAACAGGACGTGTAAGAGTATTAAGTGAAACTGTTGGATCCAATTTAGGGCCATCGTGGCATCCGGATGGTACGGAAATTATTGTTTCTCTATCAAAGACTGGCCAACATGAGATTTACAGGTTAAATATGGCAGGCCGGATTTTGCGCAGATTGACAATATCCCAGGCAATTGAGGTTTCACCTGAGTGGTCACCAACTGGCAATGATGTCGTTTTTACTAGTGACAGAAGTGGGTCTCCTCAGTTATATATTATGGGTGCGGATGGATCTGGACGACATCGATTAACTTTTGAAGGCAAGTATAATGACTCTGCTGCCTGGTCGCCTAACGGTGACAACATAGTTTATGCATGTCGTGAAAAAGATTTGACGCAGATTGTGATGATAAAAGCAACCGGGGAAGATCGACAGGTTCTAACAGATAGATCCTGGCGTAATTGCGAAGATCCCAGGTGGGCTCAGGACGGCAGACACATTGTGTTTGCTTCAGATAAAAGCGGAGTTTTTAAACTCTATGTTATGGATGTGCTTGAACGCTCTGTTCGGCAATTGACATTTGGTGGCGAGCCTGATACTACTCCTGACTGGTCTCATTGACAGTGGTAGTGTTTGGTAAACAACAAAAAGGGAGAAATCCAAAATGATTCGTACAATTTTATTGTTAGCAGTAGCTTCACTGTTCATTTTTGCGGGCTGTGGTAAAAAAGCTACAGTTGAAATTGATGACAATCCTGTGGAAGCTGAAGTAGTTGAGCAAGTTCCTGTAGTTCCTGAAGTTGTAGCAGAAGAAGAAGTTGTTGTACCTGATTATGCATCAATGGCTCCAGTTGAATTGGGCATCGATGATGTATTCTTTGAGTATGACAGCTATACACTTTCTGAAGAAGCAATGGCTATTCTTGAAGCATCTTCCGGAATATTCAAGAATTATGGTGACTTCCTGTTTGTTATTGAAGGACACTGTGATGAACGTGGTACTGTTGAGTACAACCTTGCTTTGGGTGAAAAACGTTCAATTGCTGTTCGTGATTATCTAATCACTCTTGGTGTAGACAGAACCAAGCTTCGAATCACATCATATGGTGAAGAAAGACCATTTGCTCATGGTAGCGATGAGTCTGCCTGGTCACTTAACCGTCGTGTCCATTTTGCACGACCATAAGTGAAACATTAAGGCTGGTTTCGCTACTGACTTACTAACTTGACCGTCAGAAGCACCGCCTAACCTTTACTTAGGAGAAAAAAATGATTCGTACGATTTTATTATTTGCCATTGCTTCACTGTTCATCCTTTCTGGCTGTTGCGGTACGGTGCCTGTTGTGGTTGCTGAAAGCCCTGTAGAGGTTGAAGTAGTCGAGCCGGTTGTGGAAGTTCCTGAAGTTCCAGAAGTTGTAGTGGTGGAAGAAGTAATCGTTGAACCTGACTATGCATCAATGACTCCAGCAGAGTTGGGCATTTATGATGTCTTCTTTGCGGTAGACTGCTACGCTCTTTCAGATAGAGCAAAGGCTGATCTTGATGTGTCTTCAGGAGTCATGAATAAATTTAGTGACTCACAGTTTGTGATCGAAGGATATTGTGATGAGCGTGGTTCTGCTGAATACAACCTTGCTTTATGCAAGAATAGAATTTCTGCAGTCCGTGATTATCTTATCTCACTTGGTGTAGATAGTTCTCAACTCAAAACCAAATCCTATGGTGAAGAAAACCCATTTGCAGATGATAGTGATGAATCTGCATGGTCACTTAACCGTCGTGTCCACTTTGCGAGGCCATAAATAATGCGTTTTCTGCTGATTGCTATTGCATTGGTACTATTGACCGGTTGTTCTGCACAGTTTGACCAGATTGGTCGCTCTGTTGACAAGAACGCCCGGACACTTGATGTAATACAGACTGAACAGCAACTCCTCAGGCAGGAAGTAGCAGCAATAACTGTTGTAACTGAAGGCCTGCAAGGTGCTGATGAACAGACTCAGCAGAGATTACTTGCGAGATTAGGTCAGATTAACAGCAAGCTGGATCAACTAAGGATGCAGCTTGCTGACAACAATGAGTTCATGCGCTCTGTTTCTGCTCGGGTGGATTTGCTGGCTACAAAACTTGGTATTGCAACTCTTGGAGATTACAAAGAGACAACTGTAATTGACGATAGCATTGGTGTTTTGCCTGAAGAGGGTAAGTCGATATTTCAAGCGGCAATGAGTGACAGAGGAAAAGGGGAATACGAATTTGCTACTGCCGGTTTTACTGAGTTTCTGACTAAATACCCTGACTCGGAGCTCTCTGATAATGCTCTTTTCAGACTTGGAGAACTCGCCTGGATGGATAAAAATGAAGAATCTGCACTTGCTTATTATGTCCGATTATTAGATCAATTTCCTGATTCAGAACTAAGAGCCGATACACTTCTAAAAACATTTTCCATGTTGACTGAGAGTGGTAACAGTGAAGCAGCAGGTCGATACCTGCAACAACTTGAAGATGAGTTTCCTGACTCTGAACAAGTTGGTTTGGCAAAAGCATCAGTTAACTAGGCTCAGGAAAATCAGATACCTTTTTTCTTTTCCGATAACTGTTTTTCAACCCATAAAACGCTGTTTCTACTGCCTATAAACAGAGGTATTCTCTGGTGAAGTTTCTCAGGAATTACATCGGAAATGGACATGTATCCATCACTGGCATACCCGCCAGCATTTTCAATAATCATGGCCAGTGGTGCAGCCTCATACAGGAGTCGCAATTTCCCATCAGGTGCAGAGTCTGTGGCAGGGTACATAAAGATACCACCGTACAAAAGATTGCGGTGGAAGTCAGCAACCAGTGATCCAATATATCTTGCGCCAAGGCCCTTCAAATTTTTACCAGCTCGGCCAGTTTTGAACGAGTTTACAATATCTTTCACGGCAGGAGTCCAGCCATTGTAGCGTCCTTCGTTAACTGAGTAGGTGCCTGAATCAAATGGTGTTTTGATATCAGGATGACTCAATAAGAACTCACCGATTGTTGGATCCAGTGTAAAGCCGTGAACACCAGCTCCTGTTGTATAAACCAGCATTGTTGAAGAACCATAAATAACATAACCGGCTGCAACTAAATCTCTGCCAGGTTGCAACAGGTCTTCATCTGTTGGTTTACCTTTACGGGATATTCGTTTGTAGATTGAAAAAATAGTACCGATACTGACATTTGCATCGATATTACTTGATCCATCAAGTGGATCAAAAACTACAATATATTTATCGCTGCCATTTTTGCTTGTCAGGTAAACAGGGTCATCCATTTCTTCAGATGCCAGCATGCAAACCTGACCACGGCGACCAACAAATTTCAACATTATATCATTGGAATAGTCGTCCAGTTTCTGAACAGTTTCTCCCTGAATATTTACTTGCTCAGTAGCACCAAGAATGTCAACCAGTCCGGCTCGTGAAACTTCTTTTGCAATTATTTTACAAGAGAAAGCAATGTCGTTCAG
>JAAESD010000166.1 GCA_024229695.1 bacterium | reverse complement strand
CTTAGGAATGAAATCAAAACTCTTCTAGAAGGTGGTCTTTTAAGAGCTGTACTTACAAGTATCTACATACTTTTCATGCTTAGAATTAGTGTGAAATTAACTCTTCTGTCGATAGTTATTGCCTTGATGTTGATGATACCTACAGCTATCGTTGGATTACAGTCTAGGCCGCTTCAAAGAAGACAAGAAGAGGTTGAAGGTGAAGCACAGACTAGGAATTTGCAGTTAATTAGTTCCGTTTCAAAGTTGCGTTTGGCAGGCGCTGAATCCTCTGCAGCTCGTTGGTGGGGACAGAGTTTTAGGCGCATCACCACAATTGAGATGGCATTGGATGCTAAGGAAGCTGTATCTCAACTTCTCCAAACAATAATTCCCAGCCTTGGCAATTTGTTGTTGTATATCGTGATTACCAAGCTGGCTTCTGAAGCCATGCAGAATCCAAGTCTTAATGCACCGAATGCTGGTCAACTATTAGGATTTTTCTCAGCTTTTGGTACTTTTATTGGGGCCATGGCCAGCCTTGCCGGCTTGATCGTAGGAGCATTTGATATGCCAATAATCTATGAACGAGCTCGCCCTATTTTAGAGGCTACTCCTGAAGCACTTGATGATCTTGTTGATCCTGGAACTCTTCAGGGAGGAATAGTACTTGATCGTGTTAGTTATCGTTATGCAAGTGAACTACCATTAACACTAGACCAGGTAAATGTTGAAGCTAATCCTGGCGAATTCATCGCTCTTGTTGGTCCTTCCGGTTCAGGTAAAAGTACGATTGTAAGAATGTTGCTTGGTTTCGGAGATCCTGATGAAGGAACAGTTCGCTTCGATGGTCAACCACTTAGTGGATTGAGGAAAGATAGAGTTCGACAACAGATTGGTACTGTGATGCAAAATGCAAGTGTATTTGCAGGAAGTATTTTTGAATGTATTGCAGGTGGTAGCTTGATAAGCCAAGATGAAGCTTGGTTTGCTGCTGAGCAAGTTGCGATGGCCGATGATATTAAAGAAATGCCAATGGGAATGCAAACTGTTATTCCCGAAGGAGGAGGAACACTTTCAGGAGGACAGCGACAAAGACTTTGTATCGCCCGGGCACTTGTCAGAAAACCAAATATTTTGATCTTTGATGAGGCCACGAGTGCACTTGATAACCGCACTCAGCGGATTGTTACGGAGAGCCTTGAGGCCATGTCAATCACAAGAATCGCGGTAGCTCATCGATTAAGCACGATCCGCCATTCTGATCGAATCTTTGTTTTGGATTCAGGTCAGGTAAAGCAATCTGGAAAATTTGATGAGCTTATAGGGCAACAAGGCTTATTTGCAGATTTAATGACAAGACAAATGGTCTGATACAACTTAATCCACCTTTTCTCTTAAGCTAACTTTTAAGGATTATCTGATGTCATTATTTCGAAAAAAGGCTCTTGATGCACTTTCAACACCAGAGCAACTTGACCAGCCACTACAGCTGTTAAGGCCGGGTTACTGGGCTTTACTTTTTGCTTTGTTGGGTTTTGGTAGCTATATACTTATGTGGTCGATTCTTGGCCGTTTACCGATTCGGATTAAAGGCAAAGGTGTTTTGACAACTCCAAATACAATGCACCTCGTCCAGGCCGCAACATCAGGTCGAGTCAAGAGTATTCCTGTTGATCTCGGTAAATGCTTTGAAACTGGTGATACCCTAGCCAAGATTGAACCTGTGAAATTAGAATTGCAGCAAAGTAAAGTTGAAGATGAACTTGATCGATTACTTGTAGATGATTTGCGAGAGCATGAGTACGCCAATAAACGCCTCACGCTTCAGTTGAATGAGTTGGAGCGTTGGCAAAAAGTTGCCGATAATGGTGGCTATATAAGTGTTAATGAGCTAGACGGCCATGTCCAAAAGACACGTGCTTTAGAACATCAGATATT
>JAAESD010000165.1 GCA_024229695.1 bacterium | reverse complement strand
CCTATGGACTACGGCGGACACGGAACTAACTGTGCTGGCTGTTCAGCTGCTTCAACTGACAACGGCACCGGAATTGCTGGTGTTGCGTGGGGTTGCAAGGTAATGGGCGTCAGAGTTGGTTGGCTTCCAAATGGTGAGACTCAAGGTGTTGTCCGGATGGACTTTGCATCTGCTGGTATGGTATATGCTGCTCAAAATGGCGCCAAAATTATCAACTGTAGTTGGGGCTCAAGTAGTTATCTATCATATGCAGTTCAATATTGTACTTTAACTCAAGGTGCAATTGTTGTAAATGCTGCGGGCAATGACAACCACAGCTCATCTGAATATCTGGGCACTCACGCAAACGTTATAAGTGTTGCTGCAACAGATCAGAATGACGTCAAAGCTTCGTTCTCCAATTTCGGTAGCTGGGTTGAAGTATCTGCTCCTGGCGTTGCTATTTATACAACTGCCTGGAACCAGGCTGCGGGAACTCATACATATGCATCGGTCCAGGGAACTTCTTTCTCCTCCCCAATTACTTGTGGAGCTCTGGGACTGCTCTGGTCTGCATACCCCGGATATAACAGATCACAGATTACAAATTTGTTGCTTAATAACTGCGATGAAATCGATTCTGTAAATCCAGCTTTCGTAGGCCAACTTGGTGCAGGTAGAATCAACTTGCTGAAGGCTCTTGGTGATAATTTTCATATTATTCCAGATGAATTACCAACCATGTTCGATGCTGTTAACTCTGCATCGGCCGGTGACACAGTGGCTGTTGCAGGAAGCACGATTCTAGATGGTCCAATTACTTTCCTTGATACAGAGATGCCTGTTCTTGGTGGTTGGGATCCATCGTTCACTTCTCGTGATCCAATCAACAACCCAACTGTAATACAAGCTTCTCCTGCAAACGCTGCAATGCTGTTTGAAAGTGGAGTTGGAAACGGAACAGTTATTGATGGTTTCAAACTTATCGGTGGTGGCGGTCAAACTTTCACTGGTATTCCTATCGATGGAGAATATGGTGGCGGATTGGTTATCAACCAGACATCACCAACTTTGCGAAACATTCAGATTACAGGCTGTTCTGTAGGCGACGTTACCACACATGGTTCTGGTGGTGGCGCAATTCTTAACAATTCTAATGCGATTCTGGAAAATGTAGATATTTATGGTAACACAGCTAATGAAGCTGCTGGCCTCTATATTTACCAAGGCGCACCTACATTGACGGACTGTGACATCTACGACAACATCATCAACACTGACAACTTGACCAACCCTTTCCTTGGTGGTGGTCTTGCAATTCGTGATGCCGATGTAACTATGACCAACTGTACTGTAACTGGCCATGTCGACCTTGATAGCGGTGGCGGTATTTATGCAGAAAACTATCTGGGAACAACAGTTCTGACAATGACAGATTGTACTGTATCAAATAACAGTGCTTATACTGCTGGTTGTGGCATCTGGAGTGGTGCAGGAACTGAGCTGGAGTTCACTGGTGGAGAAATCAGCGGTAACTACAATGATCCTACTGCCGTATTTTCAAACGGTGGCGGTATTTACAGTGCTGGAAGTTCATCTGTGGGTGGAGCACTGATTTCAGGTAACTCCTCACACGCCGGCTCTGCTGTAATGTTCACTGGAAGCCCAGTGGTTGAATTGTATGACAGCCAGCTTGTTGACAATAGTGCAGTCTACTTTGGTGGAGTTTCATTAGCTAACTGTGGTTCTGCAATTGTCACTGGTAATACTGTTGCCGGTAACTATGCTGGATCCGGTGGTGCAGGTTTCCATAACACGGGCTGTGCCCCAGCATTTGATAACAACCTGGCTGCATTCAATACAGGTGGTACTTCTTTTGCAAATGGATTCTCTGCAAATAGCACTGCGGCTACATTTGGTTGTAACGATGCTTATGGGAATGAAGGAACAGATTATTCAGGAACTACAGATCCAACTGGCAGCAATGGCAACATCAGTGAAGATCCGCTGTTCTGTGATGCTGCTGCTGGGGACTATGGCCTGACTGAAGGCTCACCATGTATTGATGGTGGCTGTGGACAAATTGGTGCTCTTGGCCAGGAGTGCACCGGTGGCCCATCTGCTGTTGACCCGGAAGAAGTTCCTTTGGTGTTCAGCGTGAAACCAAACTATCCAAACCCGTTCAACCCTATGACAACAATCAGTTTCTCGTTGCCAGCAACTGCGCAAACTTCTGTCCGTGTTTATGACACTGCTGGTAGATTGGTTCGCACTCTGGTTGACCAGGAACTTGAATCTGCTGTTCATGAAGTAACCTGGTTAGGTCGTGACGATGATAACAAGCAGGTTGCCTCTGGTGTTTATTTCTACTCTGTAATCAGTGGTGGATATTCTCACAATGGTCGAATGGCATTGATAAAATAGTCACTTAGGTGTAAGTTATTTCCCGGTTCAACATTTTGTTGAGCCGGGATTTTTCATGGAGAATACGATGACTACAAAACCAAGTAAAAAAATTGATACTTTTGAAAACACTCATCCTGGGCGCGAATATACTATCGAGTTTGATTGCCCCGAGTTTACTTGCCTCTGCCCTCTTACCGGGCAACCGGATTTTGCTCATTTCGTGATTAGCTATATTCCCGACGAGCTATGCGTTGAGTTGAAGTCCTTGAAATTGTACCTATGGAGTTTTCGCGAGGAAGGTGCTTTTCATGAAGATGTCACCAACAGAATCCTTGATGACATAGCTGAGAAGATCAACCCCCGATGGTTGCAGATCGAGTCAAAATGGTTCGTTCGAGGTGGCATTACAACTTATGTAACTGTGGAACATATCAAAGAAGACTAGATATTTCCCGGGTAGACGTTTTCAAGTCTGGTTGAGGCAAGCTCAACCAGGCTTTTTATTTTATCCGGTGGTGTGCGAGGTGCATCGAAATTGTATGCTGGATAGTATGCTGACAAATGCAGTGGAATCTCCGGATCAATATCGGCAAGGAAATCAATTACACCTGACACCTGCTCTATTGAATCGTTGTGACCAGGAATTATCAGGTTCGTAACTTCAATATGAACTCCATGATTATACATCGTCCTGATTGTATTTTTTACCGGTTCAACTCCAGCTTTGCAAATTTTCTTGTAGAAACTGTCTTCAATTGATTTCAGATCGATGTTAGCAGCGTCAATCAGTGGCAATATATTCTGCAGCGGCTCTTCATTGATAAAACCATTTGTGACCAGAACATTTTCCAGTCCCGCTTTGTGTGCCAGCCTTGCGGTATCGTGCACAAACTCATACCAGACCAAAGGCTCGCTATATGTATAGGCGATTCCAAATGAACCAGACTCAGCAGCCGACTGCACAACTTGCTCTGGTGACATTTCAATTGTCACGCTGTCGCACTGCTGGCTTATAAGCCAATTCTGACAGAAAGCACAATGCAAATTACAGCCTTGGCCGGCAATGGAGTAAATCATTTCACCAGGGTGAAATTTACGAAACGATTTTTTTTCAATCGGGTCGATAGCACAAGCTACAATTTTACCATATTGAAGTGCTTCCATCTGCCCGTTGTGATTTGCTCTGGTACTACATGGCCCAGTCTGGTTTTCCGATAATATACAGTTTATTGGACACAGCTCACATTGCACTTTCCCATTTTCAACAGCTGACCAGAACATCGCTTTCATGCCAACGCCTGACCGAGTTGAGCTAATGCCCAATGAGCAACTTCGCGAACTTCTTCATCGGAATCATTATTCGATATATCTGCAATCAGTTCTACCAGATCAGTTCGATTACTGTTGGCTGCAACAACAAGAGCATTTCTGCGCATACCTTCAGGATGTGATCGCCATAGTGGTGATCGTCTGAATTTGGTCTTGAAGTCATCCTTGTCGATTGTCATCAACTGCTCGAGCGAAAGTTCGTCGAATTCATGATTTGGCAAGTAATCATAATGTGGCTGAGTCATTAAAGTACGAGCTGCTTTTTCATTCCATGGACAAACCTGTTGGCAGATATCGCAACCAAAAAGTTGCTCACCTTGTTGGTATCGATTTGACTCAGGAGCTCTGCCATGCCACTCGATAGTCCAGGTGGAAATACATTTAGCCGCATCCATTGTATATGAACCATCAAGAGCGTCGGTTGGACATGCATCCATACAGGCCGTACATGTTCCGCACATACTTTCAGGACCTGGCTCATGCTGTTTTGGAAATGGTGTGCCAAATAGTGGCTTTGATATTTCGGCAAGATCTGTGACCTCAATCTCCAGCAGAGCAACTCCAAGAAAAAGTCCTGAACCGAGTTTGGGGTGAATCAGCATTGTGTTTTTACCAGTAAATCCCAGACCAGCAAGCCAGGCATATTCTCTTTCCAGAAATGGTCCGGTATCAGTTACACAGTGGGATTTTGTTTCTGAATCAAGCTCAGTTAAAACAGCTGAAGTTATCTGCTTGATGCCATTGAGAAGTGTGTAGTGGTAGTCGTTGCCCCAGGCGTATCTGGAAACGTGCTTCAACCAGGTACTGTTTCCATTCTCGGGCCAACCATTAGTGTAGCGTTGTCCAAAAACAATAAGGGTTTTAGCCCATTCCCATTTTCTGGTTGGATCGATTCTGTTTTTGGGGTCTCTGGAAAGATATTCGAGGTCACCATTCATGCCATCGGCAATCCACTGTAACCACGACGAGCCATGGGGTAAAAGATGTGGCAATGCAACTACTCCGGCTAAATCAATCTGCTGCTCTTGGCAGAGTGGAGTAATAATTTCCTGCAATTGTTTAGCAGAAATTTGCAAACTAGGCTCCCAGTCTTTTTACCGCTTCACTATAATCTGCAATCAATCTGTTGAATACTTCAGCCACTTTGGGAATATCTTCTATCTGTGCTGCAACTTGCCCGATTTCCAGTTCGCCTTCAACTATGTCACCATCGAACATACCACTTCTTGCTCTTCCTGTCCCAAGAATTTGTTCCAATTTCTGCCGATCTGCGCCATCGAGCTCAGCTTCAGTAATCATGTCTCTGAATTTATTTTGTAAAAGCCTGACTGGAATATGTTTTTTAAGAACCAGTTGGGTATCGGCGCCATCAACAACTGCCTGTTTGTAATTCAAATGCCCCGATGATTCTTCTGTTACTGCGAATCGGGAACCTATCTGTACACCGGAAGCACCTAGAGCGATCATCGCTGCCATCTGTGCTCCTGACGCAATACCGCCTGCAGAAATTACTGGAATGGAAACTGCATCAACACAAAGTTGAGTTAGAACCAACGACGTCAATTCATCCCTGCCGTTATGCCCACCAGCCTCAAAACCTTCGCAGACTATAGCATCACATCCTGCATCTTCACATTTCACAGCCAACGATGGTGATGCAACAACATGCACTAAAGTGCAGCCTGCTTCTTTGAGTTTATTTGCAACTCGTTTTGGAGAACCGGCACTGGTAAAAAAGATTTTCACATCTTCTTCAAGAGCAACTTCCAGACTTTCACCAGCCTGTTTGAATAACAATGGCAGATTGATACCAAATGGCTTGTCAGTGGTTGATCTGACTTCACCAATTGCAGTTCGTAGTTCTTCAGGTCGCATACTTCCGCTACCAAGCAGACCAAGTCCACCTGCTTCAGACACAGCTGAAACGAGTTCAGCACCTGAATTGTAAACCATTCCGCCCTGGATTATTGGATATTTGATATTGAGCAGATTGCAGATTCTATTGTTTTCCCACATACAGTCCTCCTGTAAATATTGTCAGAAAACTAGTTGATCGACCGCATGGTAATCATTCCCAGCCACGCAGCCATCAATCCCAAACCAACAGAAAGTAAAATATTCAGAAGAGCTTTAATTTCATGGCCATCCCGCATCAGCGAAACTGTATCGAAACCGAATGTTGAAAAAGTTGTAAATGAGCCAAGCAAACCAACAATAACAGCGAGCCTGATATTAGGATTTGCAAACTTTTCAAGTCCAACAGAAGCAATCAGGCCGAGCAAAAAACAACCGATAATATTTACAACCAATGTTCCGCCAGGGAATCCAGTCGGGAAATATCGCTGGATAAAACTGCCCAGTCCGTATCGGGACACTGCTCCCAATGCACCAGCTACAGCAACTGCCATAATGTTATATATCATCAGTTTGAACCTCAGGTACTTTGATTTGCAGACAAACAAAGAAGCCGATAAACGCTATCGCTCCTGCAAGCAAGAACACCCATTTGAACCCATATTCCTGCCACAACCAACCTGACAAAATAGGCAGGGACATTGCAACAACATGGTCAATTGTAATACCAAGTGAAATTGTTGGAGTGAGCTCAGAAGGATCGTCTATAATTTTTTTCAGGTAAGTAGTTCTGGCTATACGCAAAGCGAAAAGAACTGAATCGAAAATGTAAGCAAAATAGAGAACGCGTAAAGCCCATGGTCCTGAAAACAGATCGCCAGCAAAAGCGTAGGTCAGGCAGATTAAAAGAAGTAACAATTCATCTGCTGCCAAAACTGTTCGCTCACCAAGCTTGTCTATAATATCGCCAAGTAACGGTCTGAATATCACGCCTAATGCTGCTGCAATAAAATAAAGCAAAGCGATATTTGCAACAGGTACACCATATAACTTGACCAGCACCCAGGCACCAAAAGCCAGGAAAATCTGTTTTCGAACTCCGAACAATGCGCTGATTGTGTAAAAAATTCCGTACTTCTTTTTGAACACAAATCTGCGGGATGGTTTATCGGCATGACCAATTTTCAAACTGAAATAGCCGAGTCCTGCAAGTAGTGCTGACACTCCGGCAATCAAGTAGAATAGATCATATCTGGGGCCAGTAACTTTTGCCAACAACCAGACAGTACCAACACCTGCTATAACACCAACATTGCGTGCGCCGCCAAGCTGACCAAGTCTCCTGCCTTCACCCCCGCGCTTTGCGATATGCAAACCGAGCGGTCCTTCAACAGCAAATATTATATGATCACCAAGACTCCAGATAACGATGAACATAATGAGCATGGTGGTATCGTCAGCAACAAACCCAAGCCCAAGTGCACCAAGACAAGTCAGTATCATTGCCAAAGCTGCAATTCTGGACTCGCGCAAAAAACTGAGCAGAAGGGCCGACACAAATATGATTAAAAAACCGGGAAGCTCTCGGGGGAATTCAAGCCAACCACGGGCGACGGCTGTCAGACTGTGGACGTCGGATAAATAATTGTTGAGAGTTGCCTGAAAGATTCCACCAGCAGCACCAAAGAACAGAGTTGCTGTCAGCAAAAACCGAAAATCACGACTGATGGTTCCAAGTTTTCCAGGAAGTTTCACAGGTTAGACCTGCTTTCCATAATTAGGTGCTTCCTTGGTAATATGAACATCATGAGGATGACTTTCACGTAAGCCGGCACCGGTAATTCTGACAAGTTTTGATTTTGTTTGCAATTCAGAAATTGTCTGACAACCACAGTAACCCATGCCACTACGCAATCCACCAACAATCTGGAACAAAATGTCCTTGAGCATCCCTTTGTATGGGACTCTGCCTTCAATACCTTCAGGAACAAGTTTCTCAGGGTCGCTAACAGCATCCTGGAAATATCTGTCTTTGCTTCCTGCTTCCATCGCAGCAATTGAACCCATACCTCTGTAACTCTTGTAAACCCTGCCTTCGTACAGAATCTTTTCACCTGGAGATTCTTCAGTTCCAGCAAACATTGAACCAATCATACATGTACTGGCACCAACAGCGATTGCCTTGACAACATCACCTGAGTATTTGATTCCACCATCGGAAACAATTGGAACACCGGCAGGACCAGCAACAGTATAAACATCGGCAAGTGCTGTAATCTGAGGAACTCCAACTCCGGCAACAACACGCGTAGTACAAATTGAACCAGGACCGATACCAACCTTCAATGCATCCACACCAGCTTTTATCAATTCACTGGCAGCTTCTGCAGTTGCAATATTTCCAGCCATAATCTGAGCTTCAGGCCATGCGGAACGAACTTCGGATACCATATCGATAACATTCTTTGAGTGACCATGAGCTGTATCAATTACCAGTAAATCGGCACCAGCTTTCAACAGCAGCTCGGCACGCTCCATATTATTTGCACCAACACCAATTGCAGCACCACAAAGCAGTCTACCTCTGTCATCTTTGCTACTCATTGGGTAATCGATACGTTTCTGGATATCCTTAACAGTAATCAAGCCACGCAAGTCACCGTTTTCGTTAACAACCAGCAGCTTTTCAATTCTATGTTTGTGCAGGATTTCAGCAGCGTCATCAAGTGTAGTCCCTTCTGGAACTGTAACCAGATTTTCAGCTGTCATTACTTCTCTGACTTGCCGGGATGTGTCTTTTACAAATCGCAAATCCCTGTTGGTCAAAATCCCGACCAGCTTGCCACCTTCAGTTACAGGCACTCCGGAAATCCGATAGCGATCCATCATTGCCATCGCTTCACTCAGTAATTTATCCGGACCAATTGTAATTGGATCGGCAATCATCCCCGATTCATTTCGCTTAACATTCTCAACCTGAGCTGCCTGATCAACTGGCGTCATGTTTTTATGAATTACACCGATGCCACCATTGCGAGCCATAGACACAGCAGTCAAAGATTCAGTTACAGTGTCCATTGCAGAAGAAAGCAACGGCACATTGAGTCTGATTTTTTGAGTTAGTTGAGTTGAAGTATCGATATCACGTGGGATAACATTGGAGTGTCCCGGAACCAGCAGCAAATCGTCGAAGGTAAGACCTTCAACAATTCGCTTCTCTAGCGAAAAGTCTTTATCAGTCATGGCAGTCCTCAAAACTGTTAAGGTTTCATCACACCGATAAACGGCAAGTTGCGGTATCTCTCATCGTAATCCAGGCCATAGCCAATCACAAACTCATCTGGAATTTCAAAACCACGATAGTCAACAGGCACTTCAACAATCCGCCTGCATGTTTTATCAAGCAAAGTACAAATTTTAATGCTACGTGGGTTACGTGTTTTAAACAATTCAAGCAGGTGATCCAAAGTTCTGCCTGTATCAACAATATCTTCAACAATCAGAACATCTCGGCCAGTAATATTGGACTTCAGATCTTTTTCAATCTTTACAACACCAGTGCTTTCAGTCCCGCCATGATAGCTGGAGATCGCCATAAAATCGATTTCATGGTGCACTGTGATTGCCCTTGAAAGGTCCGCTGTAAACACGTACGCACCTTTAAGAATATTCACAATTATTGGCACAGAAGTACCATAGTCGTTACTGATTTCAGTTCCCAGCTGGGCAACTCGATTGCTGATTTCATGTGAAGAAATAAGAATTTTATCAATCAGAGGGTCTTTTTGCATGATACTGTTATCATCATATTGCAAGGTGGTCTCCAGTCTTTTTCAGCTTTGTTGCCGATCCCGTAGAATATTCGAAATTTTTGTCGCTATCAAATCTATCGCCACTGAATTATGCCCGCCTTCAGGTATAATCAGGTGTGCAAACTTTTTTGTAGGGTTAACAAACTGCTGGTGCATTGGACGCACTACATTCAGGTATTGATTAACAACTGAGTCCAGAGACCTGCCACGCTGTTTAACATCGCGCTGCATTCTGCGGATGAATCGTTCATCAGGATCAACACCTATATAAAGCCTGATGTCCATCAAGTTTCGCAATGCCTCTGACTCAAGAACCAGAATACCTTCAATAAATATCACATCGGCAGGTTCAACCAGGCGAGTATCTTCAACCCTGCTATGAGTAGCATAATCATAAATTGGGGCTTCGACACTGTTTCCGGCTTTTAATTGCCCAATATGGTCTACCAGTAGAGCTGTATCGAAAGCATTGGGATGATCATAGTTGATCTTGGCCCGATCATCGAATGAAAGCTCAGGTTTGTGATGATAATATGAATCGTGGTGGATAATCTCAACAGAGCGGACAGGAGCTACATCGCGGACTTTCATGGCAACAGTTGTCTTGCCACTTCCAGTGCCACCAGCTATCCCGATAATTACAGGAGGTTCTTTTGCACGCTTGGTATTCATGCTCGGAAAAGATAGCACAACTCTGCATTGTGTCAATAGAAGTACGGGGAGTTTGTGCTTTTCTCTTATTGGTCATCTGGACATATACTATGGTTGAGTATACCATCTTTTCTTATTGCCCGTGATTCTGGGAGAAGATCAGAGTTCGTCTTTTCAGTCGAGCCGCTGAAAACCATGAGCGAAAATCTTCAGAAGCAACAAAAGCGCAGACCGTATTGGATATTAAGGAATATGGACATGTTTGAAAAACTTGAAGACATCAACATTCGACATGAGCCGTTTGAGTTCTATACGGCAGAAGATTTATGGACCGATAATCATATCTCAGAGCAGATGCTCGCCTACCATCTCAACTCCGATATCGATGCGTCATCTCGTCATATTGAGTTCATAGATCAATCAGTTGCATGGATCGTCTCGCATTTTAATGTCGGCACTGGTACCCGGATTGCCGATTTCGGCTGTGGCCCCGGACTTTATACAAACCGGCTCGCAAAACTCGGTGCAAACGTAACGGGTATTGATTTCTCAAAACGCTCAATCAAACACGCAAGCACAGTTGCTCAAGAGGAAGGGTTGGCAGCCACATACGTTAATCAAAACTATCTGGAATTCGAAACCGAAGATCGGTTCGATCTCATCCTGATGATCATGTGCGACTTCTGTGCTCTGAGCCCTGCGCAGCGCATGGTTTTGTTTGAGAAGTTCCAGAGGCTTCTGACTCCAGGAGGATCAGTTCTGCTCGACGTCTATTCCATGAAAGCTTTCGAGCAACGTGAGGAGGCGACCTCTTACGAGGAGAACCTGATGAATGGATTCTGGTCAGCCGAGAAGTACCACGGTTTCCTGAACACGTTTAAGTATGATGATGTTGGCGTGGTCTTGGACAAGTACACGATAATCGAAGCTTCGCGTACACGGACAATCTATAACTGGTTCCAGTATTTCTCCCGGAAATCCCTGCAGAGCGAGTTCGAGAAAGCAGGATTTTCAAAACAGGAGTTCTACGGCAATGTGGCAGGGACGCCGTTTGCTGAATCTGCTTCAGAATTTGCCATCGTGGGAAAGCGGAAATGACCATCAACTTATTGGCGCAATAAAACAGGTTCCTGAAGCAACCCTTTGACCTGAGTCAATCTTACCATTCCAGATTACCTCATGAACCTCAGCCAATAGAATTTACTCGGCTTTCAGGCAAATAAACCTCATTACCTTTTGAACGAATCTGAGCGAAGCGAAGAGCAGGCCACCTGTAAAGGTGACCTGCGTTGAGTGAAGAAGGTGATGAGGTTTATGCCCCTTGACTAATTTACACATATTCAGATAGGCTCTTCACAGAAATCTATTTTTTACACTTGAACGGAGCCAAAAAGTGCCTGCTAACATAATGTCTATCCTTGGTATACCTGTTCTACTGCTCCTTGCATGGTCGATGAGTTATAATCGACGTTTGATCCCATGGAGAGTTATCAGCTGGGGCCTTAGCCTGCAATTTGTCCTGGCTCTTATACTCCTGAAAACTCCCTGGGGACAATCTGCATTTGGTGCAGCCAGAGTGTTTATTGCTACAATTCTTGGGTTCACCGATGCCGGAACATCTTTCCTGTTTGGCAGTCTTGCCGATACCAGCAATTTTGGCGTTATCTTTGTGATTCATGTCCTGCCAACTGTGATTTTCTTCTCAAGTCTGATGGCAATATTTTATCACCTGGGTGTTATGCAAAAACTGATTTCCGGTGTTGCCTGGATTATGACAAAGACCATGCGCACAAGTGGTTCTGAATCTCTATCTGCGGCAGCTAATATTTTTGTCGGGCAGACTGAGGCTCCACTTGTTATCCGACCTTATGTAAACAGTATGACCAACTCTGAAATTATGGCTGTAATGTGTGGTGGATTTGCCACAGTTGCAGGTGGAGTTCTGGCAGCTTATGTCCGATTTGGTGTTGATGCAGGTCACCTGCTGGCTGCATCGATCATGAGTGCTCCTGCAGCACTTGTTGTTGCTAAAATATTGTATCCTGAAACTGAAAAAAGTCCTACACGAGGCACAGTTGATGTAAAAGTCCCAAAAGAGTATAGCAACCTGATTGATGCTGCAGCTGGTGGGGCTGGAGTAGGCATGAGACTGGCAGCTAATATCGGCGCAATGTTGCTCGCATTTATTGCTCTGGTTGCGATGATCGATGCCGGGCTTGGACTTGTTAATTTATCACTGCAACAGATCTTTGGGTGGCTGTTCTCTCCTATCGCTTTTTGTATGGGAGTCCCATGGAGCGAAGCTACTGCTTTTGGCAGTCTGCTGGGAACCAAAATTGCAGTTAATGAATTCCTGGCCTACATCCAGCTAGGTGATGCAGTCACAGCTGGGACCTTGTCTCCACGAAGTGTAATCATTGCAACCTATGCCTTGTGTGGATTTGCGAACTTCAGCAGTATCGCAATTCAGATTGGTGGCATCGGCGGCATTGCACCAAAACGCAGAACAGATGTTGCCCGTATGGGATTGAAGGCGATGTTCGGCGGCGCGATTGCATCGTGGTTGACTGCAACAATTGCTGGCATCTTAACAGTTGTCTAGGAGAACGATGTCCAGAATTCAAATTGAATCACTTGAGAGCTACCCATTCAGTTTTGCGATAACTGTTCGCACTACTGACCTGAATTACGGTGGCCATCTGGGAAACGACAAACTGCTTTCACTTATTCACGAAGCAAGAGTGGCTTTCCTTGCAAGCCTTGGTTATAAAGAACGCGAGTTTGCCGGCGAGTCTCTGATCATGGGCGATACAGCCATCGTCTATCAGGGAGAAGGTTTTGCAGGCGATGAACTCAATATTGAAGTCGGTTGTTCTGACATTTCACGATGCGGATTCAGACTCAACTATCGAGTTACAAAAACAGACGGCACTCCAGTAGCTATGGTTGAAAATGGAATGGTCTGCTTTGATTACAATAATAAAAAAGTTAAGCCGCTTCCTGAAGAAGCATTAACTGTACTAGGAAAATAATGATACAGATTGACAGTCCACAAAATCCTCGGTTAAAAGAAATTGCCAAACTGCGCGATAGAAAACATCGCGACGCAACTGGGTTGTTCATTATTGAAGAATCCCGGGTTATCAAACGAGCATTGAAAGCAGGCTGGGCTCCTGTGACTGTCTGTTGGTGCAGCGAGAAAATGATTGCATCGGACAGGATGATACTTTCTGACTTGCGAGAATTTGAATGTGATCAACTAGAGCTGACCGAAAGAGCAATGAGTAAAATTGCTTATCGGAACAAACCGGGTGGGCTTCTGGTAATCGCAAAACAGAAATTTATTGAACTTGAAGATCTACAACTTCCCGACAGTCCACTGATTGTTGTTCTGGATAATGTTGAAAAGCCGGGCAACCTGGGAGCAGTCCTGAGAAGTGCCAGTGGTTCTGGTGTTGACGCAGTTTTAATAAGCGACAACGGAACAGATCTGTTCAACCCCAACACCCTGCGATCCTCGACAGGTGCTTTTTTTGAGATTCCAATTGTGCAATGCAACGCAAATGAACTAAGAGAATATCTGGAAAGTAACAGCATTGAGATTGCTGCCACTACCCCGGATACAGATATTG
>JAAESD010000164.1 GCA_024229695.1 bacterium | reverse complement strand
CTAACCGCCGACATTTCAGACACTAGGAGTCTTGATGGAAACCATTTCAAATCAATCTGAAATTGCAGTAATCGATTTTGGATCGCAATACACTCAGTTGATTGCCCGCCGACTTCGTGATCTGGGTGTTTTCAGTGAGATCTATCCATACACCAGGTATAAGGAAATCGTACATGCTGATAATGTACACGGAGTGATTCTTTCAGGTGGCCCTTCGTCTGTTTTTGATCAAGGCGCTCCAGAAGTAGAAATGGCATTGCTTGAGTGTGGTAAGCCAATTCTTGGAATTTGTTATGGAATGCAGTTGATGTGTAAAATGCTGGGTGGGTCAATTGCCGGTTCTGACAAGAGAGAGTACGGTCCTGCAACAATTGAACTCACAGATACATCCAGTTTTATGATTAATACACCTGACTTGCAGAATGTTTGGATGAGCCATGGGGACAGAGTGGATTCTTTGCCTGCAGGTTTCAAGACAATTGCCAAGTCCGGGTCAATTGAACATGCTGCTGCTGTTGATATCGATCGAGATTTCTACTGTGTTCAATTCCATCCAGAAGTTGTGCATAGCGATCACGGTATGCAGATGCTTGAAAACTTTACGCGTGACATTTGCGGGATTACGGAAAAGTGGTCTCCGTCGGCATTTGTAGAAGAGACAATTTCTGAAATCAAAGAGAGAGTAGGGGATCGACATGTACTCTGT
>JAAESD010000163.1 GCA_024229695.1 bacterium | reverse complement strand
GTATTTCGAACCATGAACTCTTTTAAAATATCATTCTGGATTGTGCCACTCAGTTTTTCCAGCGGCACACCCTGCTCTTCTGCTACAACAATGTAAAGGGCCAGGATTGGAAGCACAGCACCGTTCATCGTCATCGATACACTCATCTCATCCAACGGAATTCTGTCAAACAGGATTCGCATATCCTCTATGGAATCGATTGCAACTCCAGCCATACCAACATCGCCAACTACGCGTTGATGATCAGAGTCATACCCTCGATGAGTTGCCAGATCAAACGCAATAGACAATCCCTTCTGCCCTTGCAAAAGATTTCTACGATAAAATGCATTACTCTCTTCAGCTGTTGAGAATCCCGCATACTGACGGATAGTCCATGGGCGCATGCAATACATTGACGCATATGGGCCTCGCAAAAATGGAGGCATCCCCGGAACAGTTTCAAGGTGAGTTACATCCTGCAAATCTTCTGCACCATACCGTTGCCTGATTTCAATTCCCTCAGGACTTGACCATGTTTTGTCGGATTTGTTTTTCAGCTCAGTACTGTTTTCCAAAGCCAGTTTTGTGATATCTGGAATGTTACTCATTACATCACCTCCAGAACTGACTGGAGTATCTCTGGAACATTACACCCCAGATAAATTGATCCATCGATGTTTTCATATTCGCCTTTTCCAGCCAGTAATACTTTTTTCGTTCCTGCTTGTTTCAGTTCTGAAGCAATATTCGATGCCTGTTCTTTGTAATCATCATCGTGGCCACAGATTATTGCACAGCTGCAACCAGACTTTGAAAACTCCTCAACAGTTGTGCCATCGACAGCAGCAATACCACCAGTTGCAAACAGATTTTCTGTAAACGATGCACGGGCTGTATGTCGTGCTACAGATCCCAGCTTCAGCAGAAATACTTTTTCATCGTCAGCCAGGTTCCTGAACTTTTCATAAATCTCCGATGGTCTTCTAAGCAACATCTTTGCCTCTGGCACATCAGTTCCTTTGGAAAAGTCAGCCATCGGCTTTGGATTACGGGGTTCTGTTTCAGGAAGTTTTTCATCGAGCAACGGAAACTCACTTACACCAGTGATTGGGTATTTGCGAGTTGCAACATCGACTTCTCTTTTTTCTGCAACTGCATTGATTTCCTGTTTAACAGTTCCATCGAGCAACAGTTTTACAACACCACCAGCAGTTTCAACTTCCTGTAATTTCTGCCATGCTTTTTCAGCGAGTTCAGTTGTGCGGGATTCAATGAACCAGCTACCGGCAGCAGGGTCTGCAACAAACCCAAGCCTTGATTCTTCCTGTAGAACAATCTGTAGATTCCTGGCAATTCTGCGAGCCTGCCTGCTACTCAAACCGAGCAACTGATCATGAGGCAAGACTGTGATAATATCCGCTCCACCTACTGCCGCGGCAAAAACAGCCGTTGTGTTTCGTAGAATATTTACCCATGGGTCAACCTTGGTCAGCATCCGTTGAGAAGTCCTGCAATGCAACTGCATCGGTACATCGCAGCCACTTGCTGTAACTATTCTGTTCCACATTATTCGAGCAGCTCTGAGCTTTGCAATATCGCCAAAAAACTGAGTTGAAACCGGGTAACAGAACTGAAATTGTTTTATCGCAACTTCAAGTGCAATCCCCTGCTTTTCCATCGCGCGGAGATAATGCAAAGCGGTGCTCATTGTAAAAGCGAGTTCCTGAACTTCGTCTGCACCGGCATCATGATAAACACAGGCTGATATTTTTGGGACAGTGACCTCTTTGAAGTCTACGCATTGAGCAGCGATTTTTGCCATCGATTCAATCGCTTCTTCAATAGAGTCTTGCACCTTGCCAGTTACAACCATCGCTCCAACCGGGTCACACAAAAGCGCGCCTCTGGGAGTTTTATCTTTCCAGTAATCCAGCAGTTTCGCCGATGTCTCAGCAAACCTGAATCCACCTTCAAGTGCAACAGGGCCATCGAATCCCTGGAGTACTTCTTCAAGGGAATCCAGAACGATCCCTTTTTGCCCGGTCGGGTCGCTTCGCAACAACACAGAATTGCATCCGCCGTCAATATCGCGAGCTATATTTTCGCGCACAGCAGCAGGATCGGGATGAACGTGTTCCTGCCGTATGTCCCAGCCAGAGATCCCTGGTAAAGGAATCTGATTAGGTTCCGCATCTGTATAAAGAGGCTCTATCTGCAACCCTGCGTAAGTCTGGCGAACCAGTTTACGGACAAAGTCTGCCCCTTTTAAATCTTTTTCAACAACTTCGCGCCACTCTGAATAGCCATTTGGCTCAAAGTCTGATTTTATATCCTGCATACCACTTCTCCGGTTAAAAACTCAACTCGCAAGGAAAATGCAACACTACCTGTTAAAAAACAAACATTATTATCACACTTCCCTGTTGAGTTCTAAAATAAGTCAGGTGTATAGTATTGCAATCACAATAACGACGGGAAACAAGTGAGACCGTTTTTAACAATCCTGATATTATTGAGTTGTTCTGCATTTGCAACAGAGCCTTTTTATTGCAAAAAACCAGGCTCTGCTCTTCTGTCAACCACTGCGCCTGATACAACCAGCAGGGGTTTCGATGTTACACATTACACTATTGATATAAATGTCGATATTGAAAATCGATCTATAACAGGCAGGGTTACAACCACCCTGGAACTGCTTGAAAACAACTCACTACTCTTTGATCTGGTTTCGAGCATGACAGTTGATTCCCTGAAGTGGAACGACTCCCCTGTGGCCTGGCACCACACCGGTGATTCACTTATTGTCGATCAGCCGGTCCCATTTCAAACTGGTCCGATCACCATCGACACCTGGTACAATGGGGAACCTCAGCCCCACGGAGAACTGGGCGCTGGAATGTATTTCCGAAAAAACGGTGAAACGCAAGCAAATCCAGACGGCGATGGCCCGGCAATCTTTACAATCAGCGAACCGTGGACTGCCCACAGTTGGTGGCCATGCAAGGATCATCCATCGGACAAAGCAACAATGACAATGAGCTCAACTGTTGCAGATACACTAGTGTTGGTTTCCAACGGACTGCTGATTGAGG
The DNA here is from genome assembly GCA_024229695.1 of bacterium. GTDB lineage: Bacteria > Krumholzibacteriota > Krumholzibacteriia > LZORAL124-64-63 > LZORAL124-64-63 > JABIBH01. Next base: position 30,165 of record JAAESD010000163.1, on the reverse strand, counting down.
AAACTCAAATCGGTGATCAGATAAAATTCACCTGGCACGAAGATTATCCCATATCGACATATCTGGTAGCGCTGAATATCAGCAACTACGTTGAATGGGACGAAATGTGTGGCAGCGTTCCACTTAACTACCACATCTATCCCTATCATGCTGAAAATGCCGTAATCGATTTAGCTCCAACCTGCGATATGATGAATTTGCTCAGTGACATGTGTGGTCCTTATCCATTTGCAGAAGAGCGTTATGGTCAGGTGGAAGTTCACTGGGGTGGCGCAATGGAGCATCAAACTATTTCCAGCATGGGAGGCTGGACACTGCCAGGCACTGGCATTCGACAAAAAGTTATTATCCACGAACTTGCCCACCAATGGTTTGGTGACTTACTGACTCCGTGGAACTGGCCTGACATTTGGCTCAATGAAGGTTTTGCCCGCTACATGGAAGCGATTTGGGTTGAAGAGACGCAGGGCCGTCAAGCTTACCTGGATTACATGAACTACATCGGTCGAAGGAGCCATGAAGACCTTTTTACAACCATGGGCATACTCACCGATCCGGATCCAATACTGCCAAACCTTCTGATCTACGACAAGGGTGCGTGGCTGCTCCATACTTTGCGTTGTGCTATTGGTGATGATCGATTTTTTGCATTCCTCAATAGTTATGCCACCGACCCAACCTATGCATATGGTCATGTTACAACTGCTGACTTTATATCCCATGCCGAAGCTGCAGCCAATCGTGATCTTGGTGCCCTTCTAATCCCCTGGCTCTACACTGATGCTGCACCTGTACTGTTGGTTACAAAAAACAGCTGGCCATCGACAAGTGGCACCAGAATTGAACTTTCAATTTCGCAAAACCAGTCTCAACTTTTTGAATTGCATATCCCGGTTTATGAATACGGTTCGGCAGGAGAACTAAGCCACACCATAACATTCAGCAGTTCTACAACTACAGACCGCTGGACTTATCCTGGAGTTCTGGACTCACTGGTAGTAGATCCCTACAAAGAAGTGTTGGCATTTTGGGGAGATGAATTTGAACCTGAATTGACAATGCAGTTGCCGTCGCCAAATCCATCGGGAATTGAAGGAGTAGATTTCAGTTACGAGACAACTTTGTCGGACGTGACTGCCTCTGTCTATGATTCCCGGGGCAGACTTATCAGAAATTTCGAGTTACCTGACACTGGCCGATTCCATTTCAACAACAGAGACTCTGCAAACAAACCGCTGCCTGCTGGCAGGTACTGGATTCGCATTGAACCTGCACTCGCAACTCAAAGTTTTACAGTTATCCGTTAGTCAATTGTGCTCAACTTGGCATATTTTGCGAGATAGTGTTTCCTGACCCCACCAGGAAAATCGATGGTCAGTTTTGTGTTTTCACCACTGCCTTCGACCCTTTCGATTTTACCTTGCCCCATCGATGGATGTATAACCTGCTGTCCTTCGAAATATTCACCATCGACCTGACTTACATCATCACGAAAAACATCGACTGCTGGCCTTGAACGCTTTTGCAATTTTGTTGAATTGAGAAAAGATGAAAGGGTTGGCTTTTTGATGGCAATTTCTTTGACATCGACAAGCTCTTCAGGAATCTCGGACAGAAAACGGGATGGCAGACAAAGATCGCGCTGGCCAAAACGGCGACGCATTCTCGCATGCAAAAGTACAGCATGTTGTTCTGCTCTGGTCAAAGCCACATAAAATAGTCTGCGCTCTTCTTCAAGGTTCGACTCATCATCAAGATTGGAAGCATGAGGCATCAGGTTTTCTTCAACACCGACAATTATTACAAATGGAAACTCCAGCCCTTTGGCAGCATGAACAGTCATCATCCGCACAACACCCTGGTCGTCCTCAATTGTATCGGCATCACCTGTTAATGCTGTCTGTTCCAGGAACTGTGCAAGAGTGCCACCATCGCTTGCTTCATCAAATGCATAAGCTGAATTGATCAATTCTGAAATATTTTCACTTCTTGCAGGAGATGTAGTCGGGTCATCGCTTTCCAGATGGTCAAGATAACCGGTTTTTTCAACAATCTTTTCTACCAGTTGAGGTACCGACAGTTCATCCTGCATTAATCGCCATGATTCAATCATGCTGAAAAACTGACGTAACCTTTCACAGGCAGCACCCGGCAGATCAGATTCCAGTAGACCCGATTGTGCTGCAGCTGCTCCTGGAGTAAGCTGATTTTCCGATGCAATGGCCAACAACTTTTCAACTGTTGCGTCACCAATTCTACGCTTTGGCACATTGATAATCCGGCCCAGATTTACACTGTCGGCCGGGTTATTGACAATCTTCAAATAGGCAAGTATATCACGAATTTCCCGGCGCTCATAAAATGCAGTTGCGCCCACAACCTGATGCGGAATTGAAGCACGACGCAGTGAGTCTTCCAACATTCTACTCTGAGCATTAGTCCGATACAAAATCGTAATATCACCGCGCCTGCGACCTTTATCAGACTCATTTTGAATAATCTCGGCAACCAGGGCTGCTTCATCCTCTTCGTCACCAAGCTGCTCAACACGCAATGGCACTCCAGCATCACCTGCAGTCCAGAGAGTCTTCCCTTTTCTGCTTTTATTGTGCCCGATAACCGCATTCGCAGCATTCAGAATATTTCCGGTCGAACGATAGTTCTGCTCCAGCTTAATTAATCCTGCACCTGAAAAATACTCATTAAAATTAAGCATGTTTTCAATACGTGCACCACGCCATGAGTAGATACTTTGATCGTCGTCACCTACTGCAAAAAGATTGTTATGATAAGAGCTCAACATCGAAATCATCAACATCTGCAAAGGGTTTGTATCCTGAAACTCATCAACTAGAACGTATTTAAATCGACTGGCATATTTCTCACGTACAGCATCGTCATCATGCAACAATTTCACAGTTCTCAAAATCAGATCGTCAAAATCCAGGGCATTGCTCTGTCGCATTTTGCTCTCATAAATTTCATATACCGATGCAATCTTTTCATCGCGGAAATCAACTGCCTCATCGTTTGCTTGAACTGGATCAATATCTTCATTTTTCCAGCTACTGATTTTGTTTCTTATCATCTTTGGGGCAAACTGTTTTTTGTCTATGCCGATATCTTTCATAATCTGCCGAATCATCCGCGTACTGTCATCGGTATCATAAATTACAAAATTTTGCTCCAGGCCAGCTGCCTCATACTCTCTGCGCAACAGTTTCACACCAGTGGCATGAAAAGTTCCAATCCACGGTGGCGCATTCTCGGCACCAGTTGTTTCCACAACCCGCTCCTTCATTTCGCTGGCAGCTTTATTGGTAAATGTGAAGGCCAGTATTTCCCATGGCGATGCTTTCTGCTGATCCAGCAACCAGGTTATTCGTGATGTCAAAACCCTGGTTTTACCGCTGCCTGCACCTGCAATAACGAGCATTGGCCCATTATCGCATATTACCGCCTCTTTTTGGCGATCGTTAAGATTATCCAGATAATTCAATTGAGTCTTTCCTGACTAAAATTCGTAGTTGATGTGTAAGATAGAAATAAAACCTGAGCATACAAACTAATACTCAATTCTATACTTCACATCGATGCTGAATGTGGTGGTTCCCAAAGCTTCATCCTGTCGCTGGCTCACTTCAGACTGTAACAGCAAGTGATCAGTAACCTGGTATTCCATCAACATTTCTCGGTCGGTATCGGTCAGTGCCTGAGCAACTTTCACATACAAATCGCGCCCAATATATTTTCCGACACCAATCATAGTTTGTGTAGTTTCATCAAGCCGGTTCTGGTTACTGATAATGTCAAAAGTATCAATAACATCAATCTCGGTGGCTATTTCTCTTTCCAGTAAATTAAACCCGGCAGACACAGAAGCTGACTGCAGCCCTGAAGCCATTTCCATGTCGGTGGCATGAGGAGAAAGCCCAAGTAACATCCGCTCAATATTAGTTCTCGAATATCCACTGTCGCTTCTGAAACTGACTATTGGCTCCAACGCTGTTCCTGAAACATCGACATAAATGTTTTCAATCCTGCGCGATCCACCATCTTGACTTGGCAAGCGAATACTTGTTTCAGCTACAATGTCAATCCTTGGGAATATTCCAACTTCCCGGCTGAAATCAAGACTGCCATCAGTGACTTTGAAATCATTGTTAAACGCCATTAACCGGCCATTATCAATTCCCATGCTGCCACGCAGATAGAAACCTTCCATATCGCGAACCAGATGAACATCGCCACCAAGGGTCAGCTCCATTGCCCTGTTCTTTATATGAACAGTTCTTCCTGGTGCATGGATATTCAGGTCGGCCAGCCAATCGGGAGCAACAGTTCCAACAGTAGGGTCAACAGCACCTGGGGTTTCGGTAAAGTCACCAAGGTAACGTCCCTTGATAATCTCGATATCGCCGACAAATTTTGGAACCAGTAAACTGTCTGGACCAACTTTAACTCCAAGCAAATGGATATTATTTGACTTACCAAGTGCTCTGACATCGGGGATTGAAGCGATAAGAAATCTGTTTACTTCAAAACCTAAATCAAATCCGGATAATTGAAGGCCATCAAAGATGACTTCACCACTTCCAGAAATTGTGCCTCTTTCGCCTTCACGACCAGCAAGCAAATCTACATCAAGAGTATTGCCAGACCAGACACCATAAATGTCCAGACCTCTGTAAACCTCTTCCTGGTTTATCATCACACATTCACCGTTCTGAACTGAAACGGTACCAGTCCATTCCGGGTGCGATGCAGGACCAGCAATTACCAGATTTGCCTCACCCCTGCCCGCTGATGATACAAACGCATTTGTTGCTCGGGATAGAGGTTCAAGATTACTGTTATGAGGCAAATTGAAGCTCATATACAGAGGCCCATCTTTCATCTCTTGAGGAGCAGCAATCAGATCCAGATGCAGAGGCAATTCAATACGGCCAGATAAATTGAGATCATCCTTGCTACCAGCAAGATTTGAAAGGACCAGTTGGTCGTCGGCATATGAAACACCACAGTTCACTTTATCAAGGTGAACCCAATGAATGTCAAAAGGACTGGCTTGTATCTGTCCATCTATTAATGGATAGTCCGTGGTGCCTTCAACACTGATTTGACCATTAAAAATGCCTGCCATTCTGTCCAGAGCTGGTATCTTGAACTGATCAAGGAATGTCCAATTCCCCTCTTCAACATCGATCTCCAGGTCCAACTCAGCGTTGTTCCAATAATCCTTGAAATCTATATCGTAATTTTCCACTACACCGTGAACAGTTGCATGACCATGGTTGCTGTATAGGTCGAGAATGTTGATTGTAAGTTCGCCTTCGTCATACAAGGACGATACTGACAAGGAATCTATTTGTGCCAAAGGCAGATCACAGTCAACAAGTTCAGCCTGCAAATCAAATATCGGCGCAGAAACCAAGCCACCCAAAAGCAAATCAGCTGAAAGTTGTCCATTGAGATGCTTGCCTTGTTCCCCTGCAAACGGAATAAGGAGCGACATATCAAAGTCACTTATATTCAAACTACCATCGAGCAAATCGTTAGGTCTGTCCAGATTTCCAACACACCTTAGTGAACCATATTCTGAAGCTATCGCAAAGCTCTCGACAACTATAGTCTCAGGAGATAATTCAAGTCTGACTGAGTTTTCCAGTTTCCACTGATTACCCTCAACATCGACGGTAAATTCCGGTATGTAATATGAAGCCAGAGTATCACTGAAAGTTGCCTGGCCTCTTGCAAATATTAATGTGTCGCCTAGAGCAGATTCAAAAGTTCGGACTCTTGCATAGTCACTGGCAACTACGCCCTCAAATGCATAGTCGCCCAGGTCTACTCCGCCCAAAGACAAACCACTTCCATTTGCTGAAGTTGTAATGCCCCAATCACCAAGCACATCACTGATTGCCAACTCACAATTTCCGCTTTCAATATCAAATGGCGACATGCCAACATCAGCTAGTGCCGCTTGCCCAGTAAAATCATATGCAGGATCAATACCTGTAACTCTTCCTGTCACCTGTGCAGAGCCACCAGAAATTGGCACGCTCCACTCTTCAGGTAATGACGACAAGTTACTGGAATCAGCTATCAGTTGGCCATCGAAATACCCTGTTGTGTCAGCAAAACCGGAAAGAGTCAGACCCAGATCATTGTACTGAATATTCAGGCCTCTGATATCAACGCCATCAGAATTTGCAAAGATATCTACATCACAAGTTTCAAATGGTAGAATTGAAATAAATCCATCTTCAACTTTTGCTTCTACAAAAGTTTCATTACTGCTGTTACGGCGTCTGACTTGAATCCACCCGTTACAATTACTTTCAGGCAGGGCCACCCCAGGCACAATATTTTCAGCAACATTTACATTATTGGCATTTCCTTCGAGCTCAAAATAAAGGTCATTGTTGCTGACATCAAAGAAGCCAACACCATTAAACTCTGCTCCATTAACAACTGTATTAATCTCTGACCATTTCAATATTTCATTTTTTAATACACATTTTCCGTGCATCCCACTCAACTCGTAATTCTCTATAACACCATCGTAATGAATGTCCATTGCAAGCGAATCCGGTCTACCTGTTATTGCAAAAATGGCGTCACCAGACGCTTCGAACCCAAGAGGGATTTCAAGTAACTCTTCAACATCCGCAGTTGCAATACTCTTTCCAGTGACTGTGAAATCCAGTTCACCGCTGTGAAGTCGATGGCCTTCAATCTCAAAACTTGTACTGTCAGCCTCAACTGTTACATCGGAAAAAACAATCGCTGAGTTATTGTATTTTAAAGTTCCTGATAAATTCTGAAGCAGCGTATTCCTTGAGGCATAATTAATTTCTGAATCTGTAGAGTTGATTACAATTTCTTCATCGACAACAATAGATCCTGCCCAATTAAATTCAGGTATCGATTGTTGAAGCCGGCCCTTTGAATCTGATAAAGCAATAGATGCTCTGTCGATTGAAACAGCCCCAATAGCAAGTCTTGGCATTTTAAATGGATTGCTGGGCAAAGTACCATCACCAGGGGCAACAGGAGTTCCTCTCATTGCAAACAGCTCTACCCCTTTGGCATGAAACCCAGAGATACGGACAGGCTGTCTGATCAAGTCCAGAAAACCATATTGCAGGCTCAAAGTATCAACTGATATATTTGCCGATGCACCACGATCGAGCTGAAGTTCAAGATCAACACCATGTAGCTCAAGATCGCCAAGTAGTGAGCCGCTCCAGTTTTTCACAGTAAGATTGCTACCACTGTCACGTAAAAAATGGTTTGTAGCCATCTTGGAAACATACGGCATCATCAAGGCAGGATGAGTGCCAAGCGCCCAGACAATTGCCAGGAACAAGAACCAGGCAATAATCAGAGTCCACCGTTTTTTTCCTTTCCAAGCCAACTTACAAACTCCTTAAAATGGATAACCCAAAGAGAAATGGTACATCACTTTATCATCGACAATTGTTTCTGATGACCTAGCACGTTTCAACGGGAATCCTACATCCAGTCTAACGGGGCCAACAGGTGTATCAAATCTGATTCCGCCCCCATAACTCCACCTGTAGTCCCATAGTTTTGTTGAATCAATTTCTTCCGGATCTCCCGGGTATGAACGAGGCCTGAAGCTTCGTAATGCAATTTCACTCCAATGTTCCCAAACGTTTCCGCCATCAAGAAATATGACTCCGCCAATATTCCACTTACCCGGTGTTGGCAGAGGAACTCTCCACTCAACATTTGTCAGCAACAGGTAGTTACCACCTCTTGCTGGTCTGTCGGGCAATGGGACGTCGCTGGCAATCTGTAATGAATCCAGCTCTGCCTGATCAGTTATCTGAGGACCAAGCGATCTCTCCTGATAACCCCTAACTGTTGAAACGCCACCTGCAAAAAAGCGTTCCTGGTACGGGACACCATCGGCCCCTCGGCTCAAGGAATCACCATAAGGTCTGACAGCACCAAGTGAAACCCTGGAAGCCAGGGTGCCACCTAAAACAGTTTTCCTGTAAGTGTGGTAATCAAATCTTCCCTTAACAAAACTATTGTCACCACCAAGTATCCCACCAGCAGTTTCAACTTCAAAATTACTGAGAAAACCTTTTGCGGGACGAATAGGATTGTTCCGTTTTTCTATCATGTAATTCCAGGCAATAGACCTGGTCCCAGACTTCTGCAATTCAAATTCTAAAGCTTCACTCAACGATGCTTTAGCATCTGGATGCAACGATGGCTCAACTTCCTCAACTTTTAGAACTATATTACTTATCGAATATAGAGAAGTTGTCACCCTTGATCCAAGTGAGAAACCGGTTCTTTCCAGATTCAGGCCCGACTCTCCACGAGTCTCTTTATCCATAAATAGACGCGTATCAAACCAGAACCTGTCTAGAAGACGCGGATGAGTGTGTAACAGTTCATATCGATAATTCAATTCAGGTTCAGGAGTACCCGAAGAAAGCTGCTGCACATCCTCATAATTCAACCAGGTTCTTGTCTTGAGACGAAGTTTCTGTCCAGTACCAAAAAGATTATTGTTTCCCCAGGCAGCCAAAACTCTCACACGTTCCCTGCTGCCGACTCCCAAACCAAATTCAATATAAGACGGTTTCCGTTCTACAACCTGAACTTCCATCACCACAGTTGCCTTGGAGGTATCAATCTCCACAGGTGTAAAACTGACATCTCTAAATAGTGAAGTTTCCAGAATACGAAGTTGTGTTTCTTCAACAGCAGACCACTTAAAAAGCTCGCCAATGACAAGTTTTATTTCCCGCTCAATAATTTCAGTTTGTGTCTGCTCATTACCAGAAATGCGAATTTCTGAAACAGAGTAAGCGTTGCCTGCAGTAATCTTGTAGAGGAGCTCTGCGTTATTTGTCAAAGAATCTTCAGTAGTATGGACAGTCATTACCGGATCGATGGTGACTTTAAGCAAGCCCTCTTCCCAGCATCGAGTACGCATCAAATAAATATCGGAACCAAGATTATTCAAATCTGCAGGAGCTGGTACACCTTTAGTGTACTGTAAACCTTTTAGTAATTTATCAGGTATATTGCCAACAGTTTCCAACTCAACAGAATTTATGATAGTTCTAGGACCTTCAGACACTAACACATGTAGAACATCGCCATTCATTTCATCATCAAAGTAAATTGTATCGATTTCAGCAGAAGCATTATGAAAACCGTTACGACGATAATATTTCTCTATCAATTTCAGTTCAATTTCAATCAGATCTGGCCTGTACATTGACGACCGCTCTGAAAAGCCGAGCAAAGTCATTAGGCTGAACCATCGGGGTTCTTTTATACGTAGCAGAGATTTAAGTTCTTTATCTGAATATTCAGAATTTCCCGATATCTCTATCCTGGCCAACCTGTTTTCACTGAGGCCGTAATCAAGTTCTCCTGCATATAAAATCGATGGGAACAAAACAGCAAACAATACTGTAATCAGAACACAGCACATGGTTGTGCTTGCAAAACTGAACCTGATCTTAACTAAGTCCTTGCCCATCTGAAACTTTCGTAGTATGAAAACAGTGTCAACGCGTTAATAGTATCACTTTTAGGAGTTAACTGTGAGTAAGAAATACATCTTTCCTGTTTTGCTTATTCTGATTGCCCTGTCAGGATGCCAGGAAAAATCAGATGAACTCAGCATTCAAGATCTTACCGAAAGTGAAACAATTGTCCTGAACAGGTATATCACACTTGAAAGAGCTCGTTCAGTGGCAATAGTTGATTCGCTGACCGGCACTGCTTTGCTCGATTCTCTGAATACAGCCTGGGGAGACAGTTCTCTTGCTAAAACTATTGCACTGCTTCCACAACAACCTGCAAGACTCTCAGCTTTCCACAAACTTCTGGTTAGCGTCCTGGACAGCGAACAAGATTCACTGTTGTTAGCTCCTGTTGCAGAACGATTGCTACAGCCTTTACCCGATATCGAATCTGAGAAAATACCCTAGCTGGGAATTACTTTCAGAACGTCAATCACAATCACAAACATCATCAAAAGCATAAGTATTATCATACCAATTTGAGTAGCAATAGCTTGCAGCTTTTGATCCACCTGTTTGCCGGACAGTAATTCAATAGTAATAAATACGACCTGACCACCATCAAGAACCGGAATCGGTAATAGATTCAACAAAAACAGGTTTATTGAAAAGAAAGCAACAAACTGCATCAGGTGTCCAAAACTCCATCGCAACATGTCACCAGCAACTTGCCCAACCCTGATTGGACCACCTACTGAATCAAGACCGTGTTTATTTATTGAACCGATTGCTCTAACAATTTCTAAAGTCATGGATTTTGTAACTCGAAAACCGTTCTGAATTGCTGGTAATACTCCCATTTTTTTATAGTCGTGAGCGCGTTCGATTCCAATCAGTCCAACCATCGAATCAGGCGCCACCTCAACAGGTTCAGGAATTATTTGAGCCGAGAAAAGTTCGCCATCTCGCATCCATTGCACATCTACTTCAACGCCAGCATTTGAGCCAATCGATTCAACTATGTCACCAAAAGTAGTTACGAGTTCACCATTGACAGTTGTAATCCTGTCTCCTGTTTTCATCCCAGCTTTAAATGCAGGGCCATCTCTTTTCACCCTGCCAACACCAGTAAGCCAAGGCTCAACACCAAGCAGGCCGTCACCTTTTTCAACATTCAGCTCCAACAGACTATTTTCACGCTCTACTGTAAACGTTGTTACTGATTGAGGATCGATCTGAGAAATCGCGTCACTCAAGTCATTCCAGTTGTTAACTTCAGAATCTGAAATAGCTACAACTCTGTCGCCAACATGAAGCTGTCCCTGATCTGCAGGAGAACCTTGTACAACATTGCCAATCACAGTTGTCGATATGATCTCTTCGCCCAAACTCAGTGACAACACAGTGTAGATTACAAAAGCCAGAATTAAGTTGAATACAGGTCCTGCCAGAACAACTGCCAATCTTTGCCAGGCAGGTCGATTCGAGTACTTACGATCTTCAGCTACATCATCGTCAAGCCCGGCAGCTTCCAGGTTACCTTCTTCTGTACCGATAGGATGTTGTCGTGCTTGCCCGGTTCCTGTATCCTGAATTTCTCCCATAACACCTTCACCGGCCATTTTCACATAGCCACCAAACGGTATTGCAGAGATAACATATTCAGTTTCACCAAACTTGATCTTCACTAATTTCGGGCCAAAACCGATGGAAAATGTTCGCACGTAGATACCAGTCCACTTGCAAACAGAAAAATGTCCCAGCTCATGAATTATTATCACAATGCCAAGTGTTATAACAAAAGCCAAAATAGTCAGTAACAAGGGATCTCCTTATAAACCGGCAACAATTTCTGTTGCCAGGATTCTTGATTTTCTGTCGATAGACATTGCCTGCCCTAGAGAATCAACAGAAACTACTTCTGTTTGTTCCAGTGCTTTCTCAATTATCAGGGCAATATCTCTGTATTCTATTGAGCCAGCAAGTAGTGATGCAACAGCAATTTCATTTGCTCCATTGAGAACAATTGTCGCTGAACCACCAGCAATACCTGCTTCTCTAGCTAACCGCAAACATGGGAATCGAACTTCATCAGGTTTTCCAAAATTCAACTGACCAAGTTTAGCCAGATCCAGCCGATCAGAGCCACCATGATGATGAATCTCTCCAGATATTGCATAGAGAATCGGAACTCTCATATCTGGTTCCCCAAGCTGAGCAAGCAGAGACCCGTCGTTAAAACGAACCAGTGAATGAACTATTGAACCAGGATGAACCAGCACCTCAATTTTATCATAACCAATCCCATACAGAACATGAGCCTCGATTACTTCAAGTCCCTTGTTCATCAGAGTTGCAGAGTCAACGGTTATCTTCTGCCCCATATTCCAGGTTGGGTGATTCAAAACTTCCTTGAGTGCAACATTTTGTAAATCTTCAGGAGTGTGATTTAGGAACGGACCACCTGAAGCGGTTAAAATCAGTGAATCAACTTCCGACATTGATCTGCCATAAAGACATTGCGCCAGAGCCGAGTGCTCAGAATCTATCGGCACTATTTCAGCACCACTACCATTGACAGCATTCATTACCAGGTCGCCACCAATTACAAGAGACTCTTTATTGGCAAGCGCAATTCGCTTTCCGTTCTCAGCCGCAGTAATTGTAGGTGGAAGACCAGCTGCACCAACTACAGCGTTAACAACTGTGTCTGCACTTTCCCATGAAGCTGCTATTTGCAGTCCTTCATCACCAGCAGGCAAAAGTGTAGCAGCTAGCAGAGGATCTTTTGCCGCTAAGGCATGTGCATCTTCGTCATAAATATGACAAGCTGAAATCGGCTTACCTGCAGCATCCAGTTTGCCAGCAATTGCCGACAACTCAGACACTTTGCTATAGGCACTTATTACATCGACAGAAAACAGTTCACTGTTTTCAAGCACAATATCGATTGTTTGCTCACCGATAGAACCGGTAGCCCCTAAAAGTGAAATTGAAGTCTGTTCTGGAATGCGATTGCTTGTATCAACCGCATAAAGAGGTTTTTTCATAGTATCTCCCATCACGCAAAGTAGTGGAGATAATAATAAAAGAACGGTGCGGTAAAGAGCAGGGAATCAAATCTGTCCAAAATACCACCGTGACCAGGTAAGATATCAGCAGTGTCTTTCAAGCCTGCATCTCTTTTCAGCAACGATTCAACCATGTCGCCTACCTGGCCTAAAACGCCACCAACCAGGCCGAGAAGTCCACCTTCAAGAGGTGAAATAAAATCGATAAAGAAAATGCAGTAAACAGCTCCAACTAGTGCAGAACTGAACAGTCCACCAATTCCACCTTCAACAGTTTTCTTGGGGCTGATCCTTGGCAACAGAGGTTTTTTCCCAAATGAGATACCGAACAGGTAAGCACCACTATCACAAGCCCATGTCACTACTGCGGCCAGGCCAACCATTGTTGCACCTGCAGAATAATCTATCTCTCCCAACTCTATTGGCAATTGCCTCAGGAGAATGAGATGGCTTCCAAGCCATCCAACATACAAAACACCAAAGAGAGTAACTGCAATATGTGCCAGTGAATGAGCAGGGTCACGACGAAACAGCTCTGCAGTCATTATCAAAATCATGGTCATTGTCAGCAACAACGACAGGGTCACACTGCCATGATACACGTACCAGCAAATCATCACGCTACATAACATCCCGATGATTTTATATGGCCTGTACCCTTTGGCTTCCATCATCAAATAAAATTCGCGAGAACCAAGCAGCACGAGGACACTAACAACCGCCATAAACGGAAGTTTTCCCCAATCGGCAACAAGTACAAGCAACGGCAATCCAACCAGAATGACAGCTAGTCTCGGAATAATATCAGCTTTTTTAAAACGTTCTACTGATGATTTATTAGTCATTTGCTGCCCCCAAGCTTATTCTTCCAATAGTTCAGGGACAAGACATCCTTGATTCCTGTTTCCGCCTTCAAATTTGAATCACCATTACTGAGACCACCATACCTGCGATCTCTACTTTGGTAATCAATCATAGCGAGTAGCAAATCATGCTCACTGAAATCGGGCCAGAGAACATCAGTAATATGAATCTCGGAATAAGCAGCTTGCCAAATCAGAAAATTGCTCAGCCTGTATTCACCGCTGGTTCTGATTACAAGATCGGGATCAGGGATATCGGCAGAATACATATTTTCGCTGATTATATCTTCATCGATATCATCAACAACAATCTCGCCTGAAACGACTCTCTCAACAATCTGCCTGGTTGCATGAACCAGCTCAGCTCGACCGCCATACACAAGTGCAAGGTTAAGAACCAGACCATCATTATCAGCAAGTTGTTCAGCAGCGGAATCCAGTGCCTTTTTAGCACTTTCTGGAATTAAGTCCAAATCACCGGTGGCTGTCAGGCGAACATTTTGTGAATTAAGTTCAGCCACTTCGGAATCTAAAAACTCCTCTAAAAATATGAAAAGTGCTTTTACTTCAGCCTCAGGACGTTTCCAATTTTCTTTCGAGAATGTGTAAAGGGTCAAATAGGAAATACCAGCTCTTATACTTGCCGTTACAATATGTCTAACAGATTGCCGACCGGCTCTGTGTCCTGCAACACGAGGCAAAAAGCGTTTCTTTGCCCACCTGCCATTGCCATCCATTATCACAGCCACATGGACAGGGATTACGCTGGTTGCAACCGTTTCACGGAGTTGCTCCAAAGAATTGTTCAGTTGATCACTCAAAATGATCAAATCTCCATAATCTCGACCTCTTTGGCCTTGATCACATCATCTATAACGCCACAGAATTTATCGGTCAGCTTCTGGATCTCATCTTTTATATCGTGTGCTTCATCCTTTGGCAGGTCAGAAGCCTTTTTTACATCATCGTTTGCACTCTGACGAACTTTTCGCACAGCAATTTTCCCATCTTCACCGTACTCTTTAATCATTTTTGCAAATTCCCGTCGACGTTCTTCAGTCAGCTCAGGAATTGGCACGCGAATCATATTACCATCATTGACCGGGTTGTAACCAAGATCGCTGGCTCTTATTGCCTTTTCAATATCAGCAATCAAGTTGCGGTCAAAAGGTACAACAGTCAAAAGACGAGCTTCTGGTGCTCCAACATTAGCAAGTTGCTTCAGTGGTGTAAGGGCACCGTAGTAATCCACCTTGACTGGATCAAGTAATGCTGGCGTAGCTTTGCCAGTTCTGATTTTGGAAACACGATTACGCATTGTACTAAGCGTATCGTCCATTTCCATCTCAGCTGTTTCAACTATTTCGTGACTCATGTTAATTTCTCCTTATGAAACTATCGTTCCCTTTAGCTCTCCTGACATAATCCGCAACAAGTTATCAGGGTCTGAAATATCAAAAACTTCTATTGGCAGATTATTTTCCTCACAGAGTGCAACTGCTGTCAAGTCCATTACTCTGAGACGGTTATCTATAACCTCAGAAAATGCAAGAGAATCATATCGTACAGCATCAGAATGTTTATGTGGATCTTTATTGTAAACACCATCTACCTGGGTGGCTTTCAATAATACATCTGCACTAATCTCCAAAGCTCGCAGAGCTGCAGCACTATCGGTGGTAAAGTAAGGATTGCCTGTTCCCCCACCAAAAATAAGAACTGTATTATTCTCAAACAGTTCCAGTGATAGATCGCGGGAAAATGTTTTGGTCAGTGGAGGTGTTGGCTTAGGAGTCAGGACTTCAGCTTTTTGCCCGGTATTGCGAATATAATCGCGCAAAACTGTAGCATTCATAATTGTAGCCAGCATACCTACATTATCAGCAGAAACTCTTGGCATAACTTCCAAATTTGCGCTTCTGGCTCTAAACAAATTACCTGCTCCAACTACGATGCCTATTTCAACACCGGAAGCAGCAACTTTTGCAATTACAGAAGCTATAGCTTCCAGTTTATCATGGCCAAATGGATCACTGCCTGACATCAAACCTTCGCCACTAAGCTTCAGGAGAATACGTGAAAACCTGTTACCTGCCACAATTGTCTCCGTTTCCAATGGGTACAAAAAAAGAGGCCTGAGGCGCACCTCAGGCCTCTTTATTAACTAACTGTTATCCAATCTGATACCTTACAAAACGTTTGATGGCCATATTCTCGCCAAGAGAACCGATAAACGAATTGACAACATCTTCAATTGTCATATCTGGATCCTTAACATATTTCTGTTCCATCAAGCAAACTTCACTGTAAAACTTATCCAGTTTACCTTCAACAATTTTGTCGATGATATTATCTGGTTTGCCTTCTTCTTTCATCTGACCACGATAAATCTCAGCCTCTTTTTCAATAAGAGCGCCGTCAATATCTTCTCTAACCAGCCCAGTTGGCATAGCTGCAGCAATATGCATTGCAATGCTATGGCAAAATGATTTGAACTCGTCAGTTCTGGCAACAAAGTCAGTTTCACAGGCAATCTCCAGCAATACGCCAACCTGGCCACCAGGATGAATATATGATTCAACCAAACCATTAGCTGTTGCACGGCCTTCTTTTTTGGAAGCAGAAGCCATACCTTTTTTCCGCAAGTAATCTACTGCTTTTTCCATATCGCCATCGCACTCATTGAGTGCTTTTTTACAATCCATCATTCCGCAACTGGTAGCTTGTCTCAGTTCGCTTACCATTTTAGCTGTTATAGCCATTCCTGCCTCCTGTGCCTGACCGCATAGCAGCCTGGCATTGTTATTAAAAAATTATTCGCTTTTTGATTCTTCTGTAGCAGCTTCATCAAGAGTTACTGTCGATGCAGCCTCTTTCTTTTCTGCTTTCTGAATCTCAACTTTATCGTCTTTACCCTCTGAACGGATATTACGGCCGTCGATTACTGCTTGAGAAATTACTCGTGAGTAAAGAGAGATAGCTCTGATAGCATCATCGTTTCCTGGAACAGGATTGGATACAACATCAGGATCACAGTTGGTATCGACGATACCAATTACAGGAATACCAAGTTTCTTGGCTTCCTTCACTGCGGTTTCCTCTTCATTGGTATCAACAACGAAAACAGCCTTTGGCAGGCCTTTCATGTGTCGGATACCGCCAAGGTTCCTGTTTAGTTTTTCATAACGACGACTGATTTCAAGTTGTTCCTTCTTGGAGAAAGAATCAATCTTACCAGTGGAACGTAATTCTTCAATCTCATCAAGCTTACGAACACTGTTACTGATAGTATCCCAGTTTGTAAGCATTCCACCAAGCCAGCGCTCAGTAACATAAGGCATGCCACATCGTTCAGCATGTTCACGAATAGCAAACTTTGCCTGCTTTTTGGTACCAACAAACAAAACAGAGCCGCCTTTAGCAGCAATTTCCTGAATGTAACTAGTTGCACTGTTTAAAGCTTTGAGAGTTTTTTGGAGATCGAGAATGTAGATTCCGTTGCGTGCAATAAAGATATATTGCCGCATTTTGGGATTCCATTTACTGGTCTGGTGTCCGAAGTGAACGCCAGCTTGTAGCAGGTCTTTCAGTCCTACTTTGGCCATGATAGCCTCCTATTAATCTAAGGGTTAAACATCCTCAGTTGTCATTGGACAGGGAAAACACAATCTTCAAAGAATGTGCCACCAACCCTGTCCTCCAACCGAGTGCTTATTTCCAGAGCAATACTCCGGATTGCACCACGGAAATTCGTGGTAATACCTGTTCTAACGTTTCGAGAACTGGAAACGTTTACGGGCGCCAGGCTGACCGTATTTTTTCCTCTCAACCATGCGAGAGTCGCGAGTCAAGTGACCAGCTTTACGCAACAGTGGACGATTTACATCGTCATGTGCTGCTAAAGCCCTTGCTAAACCGTGACGCATAGCGCCAGCTTGTCCAGAAATTCCGCCACCTTTGACTGTTGCAACAATATCGAAGCTTTCTACAGCTTCAAGAACATGCAATGGCTCACGAACAACCATAGCTCGTGATACATCAAAGAAATCATCTACAGATTTGTCGTTAACGACAATCTTACCAGAACCAGGCTGTAGCCATACACGGGCTACTGAGGTCTTACGCCTGCCGGTTGCATAAATTCGTTCCAACCTGTCTACCTCCTCCTACCACAAAGGGCAGGATTACACAAAATTAACAATAAGTAGGTAACTCAAAAACCTTTGGCTGCTGTGCAGCGTGTGGGTGTTCTGAACCTGTATAGATTTTGAGATTCAAAATCTGTTTATTACCAAGCTTTGTATGTGGCAACATGCCTTTAACAGCATTTTTAACTACAAAGTCTGGGTGTTTTTCAAGCATTCTGCCAATAGGTATAATCTTTTGTCCACCGATATACCCACTGAATGTTTGATAAGTCTTCTGCTCTGCTTTTTTACCTGTCAATTTAACTTTATCGGCATTAATCACAATTACATTGTCGCCCATATCAAGATGAGGTGTAAATGTTGGTTTGTGTTTGCCACGCAGGAGTGTAGCAATACCAGTTGCCAAGCGACCTAAAGGAATATCTGTGGCATCGATAACGAACCACTCCTTGTCGATCTCACTCAATTTCATACTGTAAGTTTTCAACTTCCCGGCCTCCAGGCTTTGGGATTCTCTAGTTATTCAAGCAGTAAATAGACTCAGCTGATGATCAGGTGCAACTGAACCGACTTTGCTTGCCTTTTTCGGGCGCACGTCGCCCACCGCGCACTATGGTGCGAACTGCGCAATTTACCCTATGGAGTACTATTTGTCAAGGAACTGACTGTTTAAAGCTTTACCTAATAATGATAGTGGCAATCCCATTACATTGAAGTAGCACCCTTCAATCCTGCTAACCATCATCGCACCGAAACCTTGAATCCCATAGGCACCAGCTTTATCCATCGGCTCACCCGTATTAACATAATTTTTGATGATATCTTCTTCCAGAGACAGGAATTCAACACTTGTAGAGTCATAGCCAGACCATTGTCTACCGTCTCTAATAATTGCGATAGCGGAGATAACTGTATGTCTACGACCAGCTAATCGCTGTAACATATCACACGCTTCTGCCTCATCTGCTGGTTTTTCCAGAATTTCATTATCGATTATAACAATTGTGTCAGCACCAAGTATAATTCTTCCATTATGCTCTCGCGCAACCTGTTTCGCCTTAGCCAGAGCTTGCATTTTAGCATAATCTGCGGGTTGCATAGTTGAAGCTTTACCTTGGAGTTCTGCTTCTGCATCCCCAGCAGGAATTATTTCAAATGGAATGCCAGCAACTTTTAACAGCTCCGCCCTACGCGGAGAAGCAGATGCCAGAATAAGAATTTCATCTTGTGGCCAATTAATAAAAGGTGAAACAATCATTTACAGTCCCTGTCCAGGATTACTGTTACTGGTCCATCGTTAATCAAATCTACTTGCATCGATGCGCCAAAAATACCCTCTTCAACTTTTGACCATTTTTCGCGCAGCATTTCACCAAATTTCGCGTAAAGCTCCATAGCTAGTTCTGGTTTTGCGGAACCAACAAAAGAAGGTCGATTACCTTTTCTGCAATCACCATAAAGTGTGAACTGGGAAACCAGGAGAATTGAACCATCAATTTCGCTCAAAGATAAATTTATCCTACCGTCGGAATCATTGAAAAGTCTGAGTGAAGGAATTTTATTTGCCATCCAGGATAACTCTGCATCCGAGTCCTCAGCAGCAAATGCAACAAGTACAACCATCCCGTCTTCGATTGAACCAACAATTGAATTATCGACAATTACTTTAGCTTGGGAAACTCTCTGAATTACGCAGCGCATTCTTCTCCACTAAGACAGCTGGAAGCGATCAACTTTTTCCACACTCGAAACTTTTTCAACTGCAAAAATCAGTTTTTCCAGGTTATTCAGATTTCTGACTTCAACCAGAAAACTAACTTTAGCGGTTCCATCTTTTGCTGAGACAAAATCACCACCATGGATGTTATTACCCTTTTGAGATATTGCGTTTGTCACGTCTGCGAGCAAACCTTTTCTATCCTCGGCAGTTACAATAATTTTGACCATGAAAGTCTGCTCTTCTGCAACATCCCAGCATACTTCGATAAGTCGATCATCATCTATGGTTGGGCCTTTAAGGTTCTGGCATCCTGTTCTATGCACAGAGACACCACGACCTCTTGTAATTACACCAACAATCTGATCTCCAGGAACGGGTTGGCAACACCCAGCATATCTTATCATCATGCTGTCCATTCCCTGAACTCGAACACCCTTGACTCGTCGGCGCATAACTTTTGCGTAAAGGTCCTTGCCCATATCAGCAAGTTTCTCACGCTTCTTTTTTTCAGGTGGCTGGAACTTGTTCAATACTCGTTGTGCAGTTAAGTCTCCTCGACCAACAGCTGCAAACATCATGTCCAACTCAGAGTAACCAAGCTCCTGAGCAACATCGATGAACTCTGTATCCTTGCTGAAAAGAATATCAGCTTTTTTACTTGCTCGCTCCAGTATCTCATGACCCAGTTTGACACTCTGGTCCATTTGGGTTGATCTGATCCAGCGCCTGACATGGTGCTTTGCTCTACTGGTCTTAACGATCCCCAACCAGGAAGTACTTGGACTTGCAGTTCGTGAAGTTAAAATCTCTACAGTATCTCGACTTTTAAGTTCTGTACCAAGACTGACAATCCTGCCATTAATCTTGGCCCCAACACACTTCATTCCCACTTCTGAGTGAACTTCAAAAGCGAAATCAAGAGGTGTTGAACCTATTGGCAGCTCAAAAATATCACCACGAGGACTAAAAACAAAAACATCGTCCTGGAACAGATCGATTTTCATGCTCTCCATAAACTCGCGAGGATCAGCAATATCTTCCTGCCACTCCATCAGCTGTCTCAGCCAATTGACCATATTACCAAAATCAATTGCATCTTTCTGATCTCCCTCTTTGTATCGCCAGTGTGCAGCAATACCAATCTCACTCCGTTCATGCATTTCATGAGTTCGAATTTGGATCTCGACATTACGACCACGGGGAGTTCTGATAGTTGTATGCAATGACTGGTACATATTAACTTTTGGGCTGGCCACAAAGTCTTTAATTCTGTCTGGCAAAGGAGTAAACAGGGAATGCACAATACCAAGAGCATGATAGCAATCGACTTTTGAACCTACCAGTATTCGCAAAGCCAACAGATCATAAATTTTATCAATACCTACCTGCTGATTTTTCATTTTGTTGAAAATTGACCAGAAATGCTTGGGCCTGCCTTCAATAGTAGCCACAACCCCTGCTTTTTTCAGGGCATCCATTAGTGGAACACTAATCTCTTCAATCTGATTTTCCCTGTCAGATCTTGATTGACTGATATTTGATTCAACTTCGAAATATTGGTCCGGGTACAGAACTTTGAAGCACATGTCTTCAAGTTCCCACTTTATCTTTGACAAGCCAAAACGATGCGCCAGTGGTGCATAAACATCTTTCGTTTCATTGGCCATACTGATTTGTCGTTCTGTTGCAAGATACTCAACAGTCCGCATGTTATGCAATCGATCTGCAAGCTTGATCAAAACTGTGCGCGGATCTTTGGCGATTGACAGCACCAGTTTCCGATAGTTTTCTGCTTTACGTGTTTCAGGATTATGAGATCTTATATCACTGATCTTGGTAACGCCATCAACCATCAATGCAACATCTTCGCCGTATAAATCACGAATCTCATCAAGTTCAATCGGGGTGTCTTCAACCACATCATGCAGAAGTGCAGCAATCAAAGTATCAGTATCAAGTTTCAAATCTGAAAGTACATCAGCAACAATCAACGCATGCGTAAAATACTGCTCACCACTTTTACGAAGCTGTCCATCATGGGCTTCTTTGCCAAATTCGTAAGCTTGCATCAGCAGGTCAATATCAGCTTTGGGGTTGTACTCTTTTACTTTCTGACAGACTCCGTCTATCATCTTCTGCAAGTCTACAGGTTTGTTATTGCCTTTTTTTTCGTTCATAATTTACTCGGCATTATATCTGTTAACTGAATCTGCACAGGGTCAACATTGGCATTGTTCCTGGGGCGCCATTTATTGGGTACCAATTGGAAAAGCACATCCCAGCTCATGTTGATCGCTTCAGCGTTTCCGCCAAGTTTCATCACTTCATCACGCCAGGTTCTGCCGCTACCAAAGCTGACAAATTCCCTGCCGATTCCAGTAAATGAAAATTTCAGGTGCTCGCCGGTTTTTCCCATTAAAACAGGAGCACGTTTTAATTTCAATTCATTGCAACGAAAAACAGGTCGACGATTACCTTCACCATAAGGTTCCATGAGTTCTGTTTCCATCAATAGACCAGAAATACTCTCAGCTGCCATATCTGAATACATCAATTCCAGGTCATAATATTGGTTTACGACACAATCACCCGATGCATTTGCAAGTGCCTCAAGAAAAGCAGCTCTGAAAGAATCAAGATCTTTACACTTCAACGTAAGACCAGCTGCCATGGCATGACCACCATATCGAACCAGGTGCTCACTGCAATTATCAAGCACGGATTTTACATCGACGCCAGGAATGCTTCGTGCAGAACCTCGGGCTTCGCCCTTCTCAAACGAAAAAAGTATTGATGGCACATTATAAAGCTCCACCATCCTTGATGCGCCAATACCAACAATACCCCGATGCCAGTCTTCAGAACCGAGGACCAAACCAATGTCACCACGATCTACGAATTCAATTGCCATCTGCTCGGCATCTTCACGCAAAGACATATCCTTTGCCCGTCGTTTCACGTTTTCCTGGTTTGCAGTTTTTGCCAGCTCGGGAGCATTTGGCAGATCTTCTTTCAACAAATCCAGGGCAACCTGCACGTCACCAATTCTACCACAGGCATTCAGCCGTGGTGCAATCTGATAAGCAACATCAGTTGTCGATGCAATCCCCAATTCCAGATTTGATACATCGAACAGTGCCTTTACACCAGGGCGGACTCTGCTCACTGATCTGATCTTCTTCATTCCCCACTGGACAATAGCTCTGTTCTCACCTTGCAACGACATTTGATCAGATATCAGACCAAGTGCAGCCAGGTCGATAACTTCATTTTCAAAACCTGGCGGCAGGCATTCTTTGTTCAATTTACGTAAGGCTTGAACAAGTTTGAATCCTACAGCAACTCCGCATAATTCAGAGTTCGGATATTTGTCCCCGACAGTCCTGGGATTAACAAGTGCATGTGCACCTTCAGGCTGAGCATCAAAAAGGTGATGGTCAAGGATTACAACATCCATCCCCAGCTCTGCAGCTCTGTTGACTTCTGCCAGTGCAGAGGAACCTGTATCAATTGTTATCAAGAGATTAACTGATTCTTTGCCCCACTGCTCAATCATCCTGATTGCAACACCGTAACCGTCAATGTGCCTGTCAGGAACAAATGGTGCTACCAAATCAACCGAGTTGTTATTTACCTTCAAAGCTCGAAGTGTCTGGGCTATCAAGGCAGTTCCAGTCAAGCCATCGACATCAAAATCTCCATGAACAGCAACTTTTTCAGAATTTTCGGCAGCTTGTAAAACTCGCAGGGCTGCTTTTTCCATGTCGGTTAGCAACAATGGGTCATAAAGATTTTCTTTTTTGGGATAAAAATATTGTTCCATTTCACCAGAAGAAGTGATGCCTCTGTTTGCCACGATTGAAAGCATATTTGGTGAAGGAGTAGCATCTGGACATGGCCAACTGGTACGCATGGATTCAATTGTGTCGGAGTCTGGAGCATGACTTGCAATCCAGGTTCTACCAGTTATCAAACCTGTATTAAAATTTTTCTCTTTGTTTTTACTCACTAATTACTCCGTTATTATTGTATCGGGAAGTCGGTTGTAAGCCGGGTCCTGTTACCGCAAGCGGCGACAATCATGTATCTGGGACTGCTGTTACCAGCAACCTCAAGCGACCTACCCGGGAGTCATAACGAAGCGGGTACTTCATGCTCCTCTATATGGTCTTGCTCCAGGTGGGGTTTACCATGCGATTATTGTTACCAACAACCCGGTGAGCTCTTACCTCACCATTTCACCCTTACCGTTGCAAGCAACGGCGGTATATTTTCTGTGGCACTTTCCGTGGGATTACTCCCCCTGGTCGTTAACCAGCACCCTGCCCTGTGGAGCCCGGACTTTCCTCGACTTATTCAGCCGCGATCATCACTCCAACTTCCCGACACAATAATAACAACTATTTAAGATATATGTCACTAATTTCCGAGTTTTCCATCAAGAGCCAAATTAGCCATCAAATCTGCATGACTGTTTTCTTCTCGACGAACATGCTTTACTTGAAAGAATTTTAACTTCCTTGAAAGACTTATAACTTGCCGGTAAAGAGGAATCAAGTCTTCACTTTTTACTCGATATTGACCAGTCAATTGCCTGGTTACAAGTTCACTGTCCAATCTCAAAGAAACTTTATCAATACCCCAGTTCACAGCATATTCCAATGCCCTTATTACAGCGGTGTACTCGGCAACATTGTTTGTACAGTTTGGAATAACTTCACCCCAGGCACATAGCAACACACTGTCCTGTTGACCAAATACAATGCCGATTGAAGCAGCACCAGGGTTGCCACGACTGGCTCCATCAGTCCATATTTCCATTACATCACTGCCTTTTTTAGGCATGGGACTGGAAGTTAAATCAGCAAGAATTAAATCGTTTTCAGTAATTGCTTTAGATTTCTTTTTCGATTGCTTGGTTGGGGATGAACCAAGTTCCCGTCTCCACTTGCGCAACTGTTTCTTGAGGTCCCCGGCAGTAACACCACACTCTCTGGCTAGAGAGCGCAGATTGCCTTCCTTTTCAAGAAGCAGCAACAGGTCTGAAACTGTACTTGGAGTTTTCTTCTCAGACATAATCAACACCGTTCAAATGAATTATGGGGAGTAAATGGTGGGCCCACCAGGACTTGAACCTGGGACCGATCGGTTATGAGCCGAGCGCTCTAACCAGCTGAGCTATGGGCCCCCACATATTACAGCGATGCACAATAATTCCCGACATGCAAACGGTCAAACGTTTTCCATGTATCCTTCAAGTTTATTGCTTCGACTTGAGTGCCTCAGTTTATTCAACGCCTTAGCTTCAATCTGTCTAACGCGCTCACGGGTCACTTTAAATATCGTACCGACTTCTTCAAGAGTACGCGGTGTGCCATCACCAAGCCCGAAACGAAGTCGAATTACTTTTTCTTCTCTATGGGAAAGTGTACTCAGCACTTTGACCATCTTTTCCGACAACATTTTATGTGCAGCTGCACGGGCAGGCGAAACAGCACCTTCGTCTTTCAGGAAATCACCAAAGTTGCTGTCCTCATCTTCACCAACAGGCCTGTCCATGGAGATTGGCTCCATGCTAGCCTTCAGCACGATTTGGACTTTGTCTAATGGCAACTCAACTTCAGCAGCGATTTCTTCAGGTGACGGTTCACGGCTGAATCGCTGAACCAGCATCCGCTGTGCTCGATTGACTTTGTTGATTGCTTCAATCATATGTACAGGAACTCGGATTGTTCTGGCCTGATCAGCAATTGCGCGAGTTATCGCCTGTCTAATCCACCAGGTTGCATAAGTCGAGAATTTGTATCCTTTACGATAATCAAATTTCTCAACGGCACGCATTAAACCGGAGTTACCTTCCTGAATCAGATCCAGAAATTCAAGACCACGATTGTTGTAACGCTTGGCAATACTAATTACCAGCCTGACATTGGCTTCAACCATCCCACGCTGAGCTTTTTCAACAGCTCTGTTACCTTGTAGAATCATCAATGCAGAATCTCGAATTTCTACACATGTGAGTCCAAGATCACTTTCGGATTGGTTTATTTTCTTTCTGCAAGCACCAGCAATCTGAGTACCAGATTTACTGTTGTCACATTCTGCAATTCTCTTTTCCTGGTCACCAATATTCCGATTTATCCTGATAATAATATTTGCAAGCTCCTCAACTTTCTGCCCTGCGAGCTTCAAATCTATAAACAGTTGAATGATTTTCTTTTCACGTGACTCAATCATTCTGGTCAGAGTAGCTTTGCGTGTACTGTTTTTACAGGTGCTCAATTCCTTTGTCTGATCAATGACTTCCTGTTGCATTTTCTGGATATTAGCAATGCCTCTGAGAATTTTTCGTCCATCTTTTTTGTGAGAAGATCGGACTTTCCAATTACTGCTATCCTGCTGAACCATGTCTTCAACAGTAATTTGCTCAGCAACAAGCAGTTCCGCTTGCCTTGAAATTTCTTGCAGGATATATGGCGATATAACAATCGCCTCCAGAACTTGAAATTTACCGTTCTCCATTTTACGAGCCAGATCAACTTCACCTTGCCTGGTCAGCAATGGCACGC
Organism: bacterium; assembly: GCA_024229695.1. GTDB lineage: Bacteria > Krumholzibacteriota > Krumholzibacteriia > LZORAL124-64-63 > LZORAL124-64-63 > JABIBH01. The sequence goes on along the minus strand of JAAESD010000163.1, from coordinate 4,270 downwards.
GACCCATCTCCCTTAGATACATCCGAACCGGATCATCATATTTCATCGTGCTGCGAACAGTTTTTTTCCTGGATTTGATTTTTTGACGAGACTTTTTCTTATCCTTTGCAAGCTTGGCTTTTGCATCCGAGTCAGAGTCAAATATTTCTATTTTCAGGTTGCCAAGTTTTTGATGGATCTGGTCCATCAAATCAGGATCAAAACTTTCGCCCAGTAAATCATTCACCTGTTCATTGAGTACATAGCCCCCATTTTCAATAGAGACTTTGCGAGCTTTATCTATGATGGTTTCCAACAAATCCTTTTTTGCCATGTTGACTTTCCCCTTAAGTCCGAAACCTTTTTAAAATTCTACCTGTCCAAACCTGACATACTTCTCAATTTTGCAATAGCTGACAATCTATCTTTTTCCCTCTCAATACGCGTAACACAGTCAGTAACAATCGAGATAACATCGTCTCCAGAAGACGGATTGTCCAATGCAAGTAGGCTGGTCACAAAATTTCGATAATTGTCGGAGTGACTGTACCAGCGGTCGCGCACAAAACTACCCGGTGTTGAATCACTCTTCTGTTGCCATTCTTTAAATTCACTGGCCAGCAATTTTGCCTCTTCTGAGGAGAATGAATGATTTGCAAGCAGGTCATTCATCGATTTTGCAGCTTCACCAGTTGAATCGTTAATCACGCATGACAGAAGTGATTCTTCAAGCTTGCTGATATCAACAACGATATGATTGCTCACAGGTTTCACTACTGGTTCAGCTTCAGTTTCCGATTCTTCTTTTTGACTACTAAATCTGCGATTTGCAGTTTTGGTAAGTCGTTCAATTTCGGAAACTATGATAGCTCTTTCCAGTCCAAAAACAGCTGCTGCTTCATCAATCAATAACGATTGTCGAATCGGATCACTCACCCCGGAAATTGTCTCCACCGCTGCACGAATCGCTCTTTCACGGCCTTCACGGCCTTTTCCACTTTCAGTGGCAAGATTGTTCAGCAAATCAAGATAACCGGATGAGTTGTGCAGCAGTTCACCTAGTGCTTCTGGACTATTCTGCTGCAGAAAATCATCGGGGTCCAACCCGTCAGGTAACAATGCAATTTTTGGTTCAAGCCCTGCCTGCAAAGCAACTGATGCTGCTTTGATAGAGGCCTTCAACCCAGCCTTGTCACCATCATAAAGTACATAAAGAGTTCTGCATCCGCGGTGGAGGGCTTGAGCCTGCTCAACCGTAAATGCAGTTCCACATGTTGCAACACAGTTATTGAACCCGTGTTGAACAAGAGCCAGCAGATCAAGATAGCCTTCAACAAGGATCGCTTTCTTTGATCTTGCAACAGGAATCCTGCTAACTGAATATCCATACAACAAAGCACGCTTGGTAAAATAATTGCTTTCCCTGGAGTTAAGATACTTTGGCTCTCCGGGACCAATTATTCTGCCACCAAATCCAGCAATCCTTTGTGCAATATTGCGAACTGGAAAAATTATCCGATTCCTGAAATAGGTAAATGGTTGATCATAGTCACCCTGTATCAGCAACCCGGTTCGCACGGCAAGTTCCAGAGAAACACCTTTAGCTTTCAGTTTTTCTCCCAGCCACTGTGACCCTCCAGGTGCAAACCCGACATCATATCTGCGCAATACTTCTTCACTGAATCCGCGGTCAATCAAGTATGCTCTGGCTTCTTTTCCCGAGTCACTCCATAGCTCCTGAACCCATGCATCTGAAGCTGCTTCCAATGCTCGGAACCATGCCTGTCGTTCACCTTCAGATTCGTCGTTATCAGTTAAATATTTAGCTAGATCAATATTTAGTGGCCTGGCCAGAACTTCAAGAGATTCAGGAAATGAGAGCCCCTGAAGATTCATAAGAAATGATATTACATCTCCACCTTCACCACAGCCAAAGCACTTGTAATACTGTTGTTGAATATTTACATGAAAGCTTGGAGTTTTTTCTTTGTGGAATGGGCAACAACCCTTGAAAGAGGAACCTGAAGGCTTGAGTGAGACATACTCCCGCACAACGGAAACGATGTCAGTCTCTTCCTTGATACGCGTTACGATATCGCCAGGCAATACGGGTGACATCGGGGCGAATCCCCCCTCATTGTGTTGTTTTTCCAGATTGATACGATTTGTAAATATATTCTATATCTGCCTAATTGTCAAACATTTAGGCCAATTTCACTATTGTCATTCCTTCTCCACCCCTGTTAAGTGGAGCATGTTCGAACGTCAGAACCCTGCTATCTTTTCTGAATTCTTCATGAAGATAATATCTCAATCGACCTGTTCCAGTGCCATGAATAATCTCCAATTCTTCCAAACCAGCCACAACTGCTCTGTCTATAAACAGATCAACAGCATCCCACGCTTCTTCAGTTGTTAGCCCTCTTAAATCAATTTCTGACCTGGCTTGAACATCAGACAATGAATGAGTACCGGCTTTGATTACTGTTTTTCGGGAGCTCTGCCTGTTTGTTACAACTACAGCATCTTTGGCTTCAACACTCATCCTCATACCATCGGATTCAATTGTCAGACGATTGTTTCTGGCTTCAACAACTTCACCTTTCAGATGAAGATGAGGTACCTCTACGAAATCACCTTTTACAATTTTATCAAGTTCATCTTCTGGAGTATCTTCACCTGGAAGTGAGTCCTTAATATTTTCAAGAACTTCTTTTGCATCGACGACACTCTTTTTGCTTGCTGCTGATTCCTTGATCGCCTTGACTGCAAGTTCAAGATTGCGTCTCGATTCTTTAATAAAGCGTTCCCCTTCAGCTCGTGCTTCAGCAAGAACCTTTTTACGCTCTTTGTTTATATCGGCAAGTTGCTTTTTCAGTTTTTCAGAAGCAGTTGATAATTCCCGCTCTTTTGAAGTAGCTCGCTGATTTGCCTCAGCAAGCTCTCTGTTGCGAGTACTTAGTTCAGTCAGAAGTTTTTCAACCTGCACTCTGTCATGACCCAACAATGCAGCAGCTTTGTCAATCATTTCACCTGGCAATGACATTCTTCTGGCGATATCAAAAGCATGACTTCCACCAGGTATTCCAACACGAATTGAAAATAGAGGCAGCAAGGTGTCCTCATCAAAATCCATTGCAGCATTAACCATTTTGGGATGATCGTTAACCGATGCTTTCAACAATCCGTAATGAGTTGTAGCCAGAACGGTTGCACCTTTTGCAGCAAGGGCATCCAACATCACATAGGCAAGCACAGAACCTTCATCTGGATCAGTGCCACTGCCAAGTTCATCACACAACACAAGAGTGCTATCGTCTGCAAGCTTGATGAAGCTGCTCATATGCTCCAGATGCGCCGAGTAACTACTCATCGATCGTGCAATCGATTGTTCATCACCAAGATCTACAAACAGCTGGTTGAATAATGGCAATTCTGTCTGCTCGCCTGAAGGAATGTCCCACCCACATTGGCCAAGCATCACCATCAAACCAACACACTTGAGCATTACCGATTTCCCACCAGCATTCGGCCCGGAAACCAGCACAACTTTTCTATCACCTGGTATTTCAAATTCCAGAGGAGTTATATCAATTGGTGGATCCTGATTGAGCAACAATGGATGTCTGGCTGAATCGATTTTGATGTTTCCACCGGAAATTACAGCCGGCCTGAAAGCATCTACAGATTTTGTCCATTTCAAGATTGCATAAGTTTCATCGAGCAATGTCTGCAACGCAGCAGCTTCTAGTAGATCTTCGATATTTGCTTCAATAAGAGTGCCCAGCTCCAACAAAATGCGCTGTTCTTCAGCAGCGGCATTCAATCGAGCTTCAACCAGATCATTTTGCAGAACCACTACCGATTCTGGTTCAACAAAAATTGTACTGCCAGTTCCTGACCTGTCCAGAACAAGCCCCTGAATCTTACGTCGATCACCACTGCGCATCGGCAGGCAAAAACGATCACTACGCAGAGTTACTTCATCAGCACTTGTCCACCCTTTACTGCTGGCCCTGCTCATTATCTTACTTACTTCACTCCTGACCGACTGTTCCTGATTGCGGATGTTCTTCCGCAACGACGACAACAGTGGCGAGGCGCTGTCTTTCACAGTCCCATCAAGAGCCAGTGCCATCAACACCCGACTGCATAGTTGATTGAATGGAGCACTGGAAGTTGCGGCCGATGCCCAAACTGGTCGGGATGTTTCATCTTCAATCAACCATTCCCTGAGTTGGTCCAGATCGCTGGCAGCGGTGGCAATAGCAATAATATCGGAGCCTTCAAG
>JAAESD010000162.1 GCA_024229695.1 bacterium | reverse complement strand
TTACCTGCACCCAATGTTAAAATAGTATCGCCACATGAAAGATCAGCTCCAACCTCAAGATGAGCAGTTTTCACATCAGGAACATAGCTAACTTTTTGGTGCCCACCATCATGAATGGCCTTAACAACCGCTTCACTGTTAATGTTTTCAATCGGCTTCTCTCCAGCAGGATATATATCCGTAACAAACAGCTCATCAACGTCTCGGAACGCCTTTGCAAACTCATCCATCATGAGCTGCGTGCGCGTATACCGATGAGGCTGAAAAACGCAGACCAATCTTTCTGGATTTAAATGCTTTGCTGTCGCAATAGTTGCTTTAATTTCTGTTGGATGGTGACCATAGTCATCAACCACAGAATAATTAGCTGAACGATACAAAACATCAAATCTCCTATTTGCCCCTCTAAATTCACTCATCGCTCCAGATATATCTGAGAAATCTACTCCGAGCTCTGTTGCAAGAGCTATCACTGCTAGCCCATTTAAAACATTGTGCTTTCCAG
>JAAESD010000161.1 GCA_024229695.1 bacterium | reverse complement strand
TCAAAACGATCGTATATTCAAGCATCAACTCCAGTGCAAAGAGATGCAACAAGTCATACAGCAAAAGGATGACGAATTCGCAGCTAGCGTCAATATGGTCATAAGAACACAAGAAGAGCTGGCTAATGCGGAGCAGAAGATCGGGCTGCAGGAAAGAGACTTGAAGCGGGCGAGGGAGCAGATTGCGCAGCAGAGTCAAAAGCTTGCTCAGGCGGAGGACCTAATCGAGCAGCAGACAGAAAGGCTGGCTCAGGCGGAAGAGCAGATTGCTGAGCAGCAAGACGAACTTCAGCAAGCAGAGGAAGACGTCAATGAGAAAAATGAAACGGTTGACAATCTCATTGATGATCTTTCCAGATACGTAGCTGGCAATGTTGTCAAGAAAGCAATTAACACCATCGAGGGTGATGACTCAAACTGCAAAACAAATGGTTCTGATGACGATGGTTCGGAATTATTCGACAAAACTATTGGAAAGGATGAAATATATATATTGCCGGTAGAAGTTGAGACTGAAGGGATTAAAACAGCAAGCCTCAAACTTCAAGAGGAGGTAAACAATGATAGTAACATGGAAGATCACTTGTCGAAGGAAATGGCTGATGAAGCCATTAAAGCTGCAACTATCGAGTTGCAGAAAGAATTTAAAGTTGAAGAACGTGCAAAACTGAAATATTGCATGGAAAATGGATCAACTGTTGACGACGAGGAAATGATTTATATTCTTGGGGAAAATTATGAAACAAATGCGTTGTTTGAAGATTCCAGGAATAAGATCATACAAAATGCAAGTAATGATCAACAAGAAGAATTAAACATTGAAGAAAATCCAATGCAAGAAGCTTGTATAGACATTGCATCAAACGAAGGTAACAATCAGACAATAGAAATAGACAATGGAGAGGGTCAAATTATTGACTTATCGAAACAATTGGCTAATGAAGCCATCGAAGCTGCAACAATTGAGTTGCAGAAAGAACTTGAAATGGAGGCAAGCACGCCGCAAGAGCAAAATTGAGGTAAGTAAAACATTGAGTATTTGTATAAACACTTTACACCCATGGTTTTA
>JAAESD010000160.1 GCA_024229695.1 bacterium | reverse complement strand
CTAATGATCGCTTTCTTCGCTGTTGCAGGTGTTTTGGTTTTGGCTCAGGCAGAGATGCTTGCAGGAGTTCAGATTCTGGTCTGCCTCGGTTCAGTCATGCTGGTAGTTCAGTTTGGTGTGATGCTAACTCGTCGACAAATTCAGGAAGGTGATGTCGAATGAAAGCAGTAGGTATGGTTGCTAAATTAGGCGTATTTGCCTTTGTTTTAATTCTACTTCGAGAGGTTATGGAACACCCGATGTGGAGCGGCTCAACACCCTCAACTCAAACAGTTCCAACAACTGTCGATTTTGCCATCTCGATTCTCAATGATTGGGCAATTGTGACTTTAGTTCTAGGTCTTCTTCTTGCAATGGCAATGATAGGTGCTTCGTACCTTGTCCGGGATGAGCGCTTGGTCAATCTCCTATACGATATGGGAGGTGATGAATGATGATTGAGGCAAGTTGGATTGCTGGCCTTGGAGTCATTCTCTTTGGTATCGGATTAGTTGGGGCTTTTAGTCGCAAAAATGCAATTGTTGTTTTGAT
>JAAESD010000159.1 GCA_024229695.1 bacterium | reverse complement strand
GTTTTCAACCAAAAATGCGCATGGCTCTTTTGTGTCGTGAGATACTCGCAGAGGCAGAATTGAAAAATTTTCGTGTTCTATCATCTGGTCATATTTTGCTACCCGTCGATTACGAGTTACCAGATTTCCACCTTCAATAGTACCGGCGGTTGCAATCAGAGCAGCATCAAATTCATTGCAAAGTTTTTCAGCGCTGTAGATATGGTCACCGTGTTCATGCGTAACCAGAATGCCACACAGGTTGTCTGGATTGAAGCCAGCTTCAGCAAATCTTTTAAGCATCTGTCGACGGGAAAATCCACAGTCAACCAGTAACAGTTTTCCTTCTGATTCAATGACAGTTGCGTTGCCTTTACTACCACTACCAAGATTGATTATCTGCATTTTATACTTTCTCCACAAGCAACAGCACTGGCCCAAGCCCACTGGAAATTGAAACCACCAAGTTGTCCGGTCACATCCAGAACTTCGCCGATGAAATAAAGTCCCGGCACATTGCTTGTTTCCATCGATTTTGAATTTATCTGATTTGTATCAACTCCGCCACGTGTTACTTCTGCCTTTGCATAGCCACCAGTTTTTGCCGGCCTGATTTGCCAGTTATTAATTGTACCGATCAGGTTTTGTTGATCAACTTTGGACATC
>JAAESD010000158.1 GCA_024229695.1 bacterium | reverse complement strand
GTTTTCAACCAAAAATGCGCATGGCTCTTTTGTGTCGTGAGATACTCGCAGAGGCAGAATTGAAAAATTTTCGTGTTCTATCATCTGGTCATATTTTGCTACCCGTCGATTACGAGTTACCAGATTTCCACCTTCAATAGTCCCGGCGGTTGCAATCAGAGCAGCATCAAATTCATTGCAAAGTTTTTCAGCGCTGTAGATGTGGTCGCCGTGTTCATGAGTAACCAGAATGCCGCACAAGTCGCTTGGATTGAAGCCAGCTTCAGCAAACCTTTTCAGCATCTGTCGACGGGAAAATCCACAGTCAACCAGTAATAATTTTCCATCCGATTCAATGACAGTTGCATTGCCTTTGCTACCACTGCCAAGATTGATTATTTGCATTTTATACTTTCTCCACAAGCAACAGCGCTAGCCCATGCCCATTGGAAGTTGAAACCACCAAGTTGTCCAGTCACATCCAGAACTTCGCCAATAAAATAGAGTCCGGGAGCATTATTTGTCTCCATCGATTTTGAATTTATCTGATTTGTATCAACTCCGCCACGTGTTACTTCTGCCTTTGCATAGCCACCAGTTTTTGCCGGCCTGATTTGCCAGTTATTAATTGTACCGATCAGGTTTTGTTGATCAACTTTGGACATC
>JAAESD010000157.1 GCA_024229695.1 bacterium | reverse complement strand
GAATTATTTTTGAGTCACAACCATCGAAAACTCATACTGCTCATCAACTCCGGTAATCGGTGGGGTTAGAACTGCACCACTCAAGCCAGCTTCAAAGAGAAGGTCAACTAGTTCCTGGTCCTGATAGGCACGACTGCTCTGTGCATATCGTTTGGACTCACCTGTTTCAGAATCTATAACCCAGTGCACCGCAATCTCAGCTTGCAGTTCATCATCCCATCGATATTGGCGAAGCCATAAGTGGGGCTTGTCATATAAAACCGACTCATCGCACGGCTGCCACTCCTGCAAATCCTCTTTGGGGTAGAGGTCGTAGTGTTGGTACTCAAGAATGAAAAGGCCATTTGGCTTGAGCAGACTGGAAAGTTGTTTCAAAAATGTTTTTGTAGTTTCAGGTTCGAAGGTGTGAATTTCACCAAACCAGAATGTGATGACATCGAATTCGCCAAGAGTTTTCAAATCTTCAGCAGTCAGTTTTGTGAGGTCCATTTTATGGAATGCACAATCAAGATTGCGTTTTGCTGCTTCAGCTTTTGCCCACTCAATTGGAGCGGGAGCAAAGTCAAAACCAACACAGTCATGACCTTTTTCTGCCAATGGAAAAAGATACAAACCGGGCCCACAACTCACATCCAGAATTCGCAGGTTCTCATTTTTGCCAAGACGCAAAAGGCACTGCTCAAGAAGCCAGTTTGTGTGTTGTTCTATTACATCGATTGATCGGCTTGCTGCGTTTGTAGATTGATCGAGATGAATTTCCAACATTCGCTTGCTGAACTCCGGATCGTCCCACGGAATTTGCACACCATCACGCCATGGAACCAGCTCTTCCGGTTCATCGATCAGTTTTTTAAGAGTTTTATGCAGATTCATTCTGATTCCAGTCATTTTTCTGGTGTTATCCACAGCTTATCCACAGGTATTTTCAAAAATCTGTGAAAGTCTTTGCCGTATTATGTTACATTGGTATTTGGAATCGGAAAATGCAACAGAGGAGTTAGTGTTGAGCCAAACAATTATCAGCGGAAAATCACGCGACGCAATAGCAGCCAGTTTCGATGGCGATAAATTACCTCCATTCAATGACGATGCGGAACGTGCAGTTCTTGGCGCAGTTATGCTGGACAAGGAAGCACTTGGCATCGCGATGGAAAATGTAGAGATAGATGACTTCTATAGAATGGAACATCGTACTGTTTTTGAAGTGATGTGCAAGCTGTATGAAAACGATCAGGCTATAGATGGTATCACTGTTGCTGAAGAGCTTGAAAAGCGTGGCAAACTTGAGCGTTTGGGTGGCGTGGATTTTCTGGCAACTCTGCTTGGAACAGTTGCAACCAGCGCCAATGTTGCTCACCATGCAAAAATAATTCATGACAAAGCTGTGCTGCGAAATCTGATTCACACTGCCAGCGATATCTCAAAAGATGCATATGACGGCTCTGAAGAAACCGACATCATTCTGGATAATGCCCAGAGTAAAATTTATTCCATTGCAGAAAACAGAAGCACGAATGCATTTCAGTCTGTTGCCAAAGTTGTGCCTGAAACATTCAGTCGCATCAATGAAGCTTTTTCCAACAAAAGTGATGTTACCGGTATCCGTACACACTTTGCCGAGTTTGACAGGATGACTGCAGGACTGCAGAAGTCCGATATGATTATTCTGGCAGCCCGCCCATCGATGGGTAAAACTGCTTTTGCGTTAAACATGGCTTACAATGTGGCAGTGAAAGAAGATGTTCCGGTTGCAATATTCAGTCTGGAGATGGCCAGCGAACAGCTTGTAATGAGAATGCTCTGTTCAAGTGGTGGTTTTAACGGACATGACCTGCGTAGAGGTAAGTTGACCAATGAACAGTGGCCAAAACTGACTGAAGCGTGCAGCAGAATGTCAGACGCGCCAATTTTCATCGATGACACAAGTGGTATTTCAATTCTGGAAATGAAAGCCAAGGCACGTCGCCTTAAACAACAGCATAATATCGGGTTGATAATAATTGATTACCTGCAGCTGATGACCGCCGGTGGACGTGCGGAAAACAGACAGCAGGAAATATCGAATATCAGTAGAAATCTCAAGGGAATGGCCAAGGATCTTGATGTTCCTGTTATTGCTTTGAGTCAGTTATCACGTGCAGTTGAATCGCGCGGGGGAGATCACAGGCCGATGCTTAGTGACTTGCGTGAATCTGGTGCGATTGAGCAGGACGCCGATGTGGTAATGTTCATCTATCGTGAAGAAGTTTACAAACCTGAAGATGAATCTGTCAGAAACAAGGCCACTTTCATTATCGGCAAGCAGCGTAACGGTCCAATTGGAAACTTTGACCTGCACTTCCACAAGGCGTTCACTCGCTTTGGTGATTTGCAGAGGTAACAAGTGGAACTCAAACTGATTGATCTGGATCAGAAACGCACCGGGTATCGACAATTTATTTCCTGCTGGTTGTATCAGTCTGCAGACGTAACTTTCATTGTTGATCCTGGTCCAACAAGCAGTGCTGATTTTCTGATTAGCAAGCTACGTGAGTCAGTTACTTCCATCGATTATATTTTGCTTACCCACATACAT
>JAAESD010000156.1 GCA_024229695.1 bacterium | reverse complement strand
TGATACTTCGAAATCAAAATTCGGATTATTCACATGGTCAGGAACAGCGTGGGTGTCAAATGCAATTTCAGTTCTAGAGGACACTCCAGGAACAGGAAACGTAGAGGCAATCTCAGGCGGTTTTGCGGCACCTTCAAACACATTCGGCTCAGCAGGAGACTTTGCAGTTGTAACATCTACTGCTAAAGTTTCATATTATGAAAAAGTTGCAAGTGCATGGATATTATGTGGTGACACAGGTTCATCAGATTTCCAATTTTCACAATTTGCTCCAACTACCAAAAAAGGTGGCGGTGCATTAGCGGCAGGCGATGCTTATGTTCGTCTAGCAACAGCAGGTAGCGGATTAGATGTGTCTTTATCATCTTATAACTCTACTTCAGGCTTATTCACAAATGTTGAAGCACCAATTTATACAACAGATGATTTGGCACAAGTAGCCCATAATGACCTAGGCGATGTTTATACTAGATATAATACAGCGGCTAACGGTCTTGGTTTCTGGGAACTAAGACGCCACTCAGGTGCAACTACTACAGTTATCACTTCAGGTGCAGTTCCAAGCACATCAAGTATTACTGCTGATTTCACAGT
>JAAESD010000155.1 GCA_024229695.1 bacterium | reverse complement strand
TATGACACCCAAACGCAAGAAACACCAAAACGCCCTGACATGATACAATGACATTGTAACAATACGCCAGAGCTTGGTTGGAAACGAGGCCGTCAAGATATCCAAACAACCAACCGAGGCCGAAGAGAATAGAGAGCTTTAAGGTCATGACACTCAGCATGATGTTCTTGCGTGAAGAATTACTGTTTGCAGATGACAAAGCCCTTCGATTGGCTTCTCTCATTGATCGCAGCCTGATTATGGTGATGAACATCAAGATAACATTGGTTACGAGAATCATGCCCACTGGCACTGCAAATGCAAACAGATTTGCCCAGATATTCGACAAGAAACATCTGCCATTGTCACCATACAGATCTGTACCTGAAATGCCAGTGAAAACGCAAACCAAGACGACGATACTTGCTGATGACGTGGTCACTGCCACATATTTCTTGAATCGCTTGTTATTGCCGTGAACGTCAGCGGGACGTATTTTGGCAAAAGTGATGAAGAAATCGTAAGACATGACAGTCATGCAGAAGAAAGAAAGTAACAATGTCTAATGTAGAAACACCACAATAGACTTGCATGCGATTGGCTGGGAGGAGTAGAAGATTATTGCAAGTTGAAGCAGGTGTGACAGGCTAAGTGATGCCGATAAGCAGAGAATGCATTTATTTGGCAATGAAAACCGATTCTTGCAAATGAAATATGCTGCAATCAATACCAGTAGGCACAATGTGCTGCAAGTGTTGCCGACAATGTTGATCATTCTCAGAGAATCGCTGTCTGTTTTTCGTGCTGGGAAGAAAATCTCAGTGAAGTTCTTGGTGTGATTGGTTGATGATGAATTTGAATTATTGGAGTTATTCAGGGAGATGGTCGGAGTCGGTAAGCGGCAAACGTTGTTGTTCTGATCAAATATTCCATTACGCATTTTGCATTTTCTTTCATGTGAGACGATGACTGTTTTTGCCATTACTTTGATTGCTAGGAAAAGGTAATTTGTCGCTGGCTCTGGCTCTAGATTCTTTTCCTGGTTTTTTTCACTCTCTGTTGTATTCGGTGTG
>JAAESD010000154.1 GCA_024229695.1 bacterium | reverse complement strand
TGGTACTAATGGATTCTATTTAAACTATTCCGATTCATCTTCATTAGGTACGGACTCTAGTGGTCAGGGTAATGATTTTACACCTGGCAACTTGGTTGCTACAGATCAGGTTCTGGACAGCCCATCGAATAACTTTGCTACATTGAATTTGATTGCACCGGCACTTCATGGAGCTGGTCCTGTACATGCTGTTATTACTAAGGCTGCTCTAAAACACACAGGAGTCTCAAGCACTTACGTTCACGAAATTCTAACACAAGCAGTTAGTTCTGGGAAATGGTATGTAGAATTTTGTGTTAATACTCTTTCTACTGATAGTAATATGTATGTGGGTGTTGGTAATGAAGCTGGAGTTATCACTGATCGTTCCAATCCAGAGGCTAATACTAAATCAGTTGCATTACAAGCAAATGGTCAGGCCTGGAAAGATGGTAATACAACTACAAGCCATTCTTCTGGAGCATATGGTACTGTTGGTCACATTGTTGGTATTTCTCTTAACCTAGATGATAATGAGGTAAAGTTTTTTGTTAATAATTCTGCCTTTACTCTAACTACAAGTATTACTGGAGGTGGTGATCTTTGGACTTTTTGGGTACTCACTTATAACACTGAAGCGGTCACACTTAATGCTGGACAAGATTCTAGTTTTGCCGGCGCAAAAACAGCACAAAACAATAAAGACGCCAACGGTAAAGGCGACTTTTATTATGCTCCACCCGCCGGGCACTTGGCGCTTTGCACAGACAACATATCCGACCCTGCTATTGATTTACCTTCAGATCATTTTAATACTTTGCTGTATACCGCTAACGATGCAGCAGGAAGATCAATAACAGGTGTTGGTTTCGCTCCCGACTTGGTTTGGGCAAAAGAACGTGCTTCTGCTCACCATGTTTTAGTTGATTCTGTAAGAGGCACATCATCAGGTGGCAGAATAAGTTCAAATAGAGCTAACGCAGAAGATGCTACTAGCGGCGTGGCTGTAGGAAGTTTTGATTCAGATGGATTTACTGTAGGTTCCTCTGCCGCATATTTAAATAGCGGTACAACAAATTACGTCTCATGGAACTGGAAAGCCGGAGGCACAGCATCATCCAACTCTGACGGTTCTATCACCAGTTCAGTAAGTGCAAACACTACGGCGGGTTTTTCTATTGTTACATATGCAGGTACCGGAAGTGCTGGAGCTACAGTGGGCCATGGGTTAAGCCAGACACCAGATTTAATCATGATAAAGAACAGGACCGGCATTACAAACTGGGTAGTAAATAGTCCAATTATTAATAGTGGATTTACAAAATGGGCTATGAAGTTAGATATTACTGAGGCTATGTCCACAGATAGTACCATATGGAACAATACTGCTCCAACTTCTAGTGTATTTACTTTAGGTACTGCGGGAGAGTCGAATAGAAATAATCCAGATAACTATGTAGCCTACTGCTTCCATTCAGTAGAAGGCTACAGCAAAGTAGGTACTTACACTGGCAACGGGAACGCAGATGGGAGCTTTGTTTACACAGGTTTTCGTCCCATGTGGGTTATGGCTAAGTGTACTGATGGTACAGCATCATGGTTAATGACTGACTCAGTAAGACAACCATATAACGTCACTGACGATCCGTTGTTTGCTAATGAAAATAGTGCAGAAACAAATAGTAGCACTTATGCCATAGATATTTTAAGCAGCGGATTTAAGTGTCGTGGTGTAAATAATGACACTAACAATTCAGATGGTAATGTTTACATCTACTTGGCCTTTGCCGAATCACCATTCAAATATGCGAATGCCCGATAAACTAAACTTCAAATTCATATAAATAGTAGTAAATGAATTTGGAGTTAAACTGTGGCAACAATATCTAATCTAAACATTGACGCTGCTGCTGATTATCAATCAACAGTTACTATTAGTTCAATAGCAACTGATGGTACTGAAACGGCGTTTGATCTAACAAACTACACAGCAACAGCATCTCTACGAAAAAACTTTGCGAGCTCGTCTAAGACGGACTTTACTTGCAACATAGACAGTCCCGCGTCAAACGGGAATGTTACTATCTCACTTACAGACACACAGACAGAAGCATTAGACCGTGGTCGTTATGTTTGGGATATGACTGTAACCTCGTCTGGTGGAACTATTACGAGAGTCGTAGAAGGTGTTATCACAATCAATCCAAGTGTAACGAGAACCGCATAGGACATACATTATGGCAATTTCAGCAAAAGTCTTTCCCGATAATAAAACATCGGCTTCAGTAAAAGACGGTAGCACTATCGTTGTTACTAAACAAGTTGTTCCTGGCGAGGCGTTACTCAAAAATTTAACAGACGTTGACTCATCTACTTTAATTGATGGTTCCATTTTGATATATCGTGATTCAACAAAAACATTCGTTACAACAACGGACCTTTCTTTAACCGGTACACTGTATGTTACTGGTGGGAACTTTTAGGAATATAACAAATGGCAACAGTAATCAAAATCAAAAAGAGTACGGGAAGTACCGCTCCTACAGCTCTGGGTAATGGCGAGTTAGGATATACTCAGGCAGCAGGGACTCAGGCAAACGGTGGTTATCGTTTGTATGTTGGTGCCGGAACGGAGTCGGGAGGTGAAGCAGATCACATAGATGTTATCGGTGGTAAATATTTTACTGACTTGCTAGATCACGCTCACGGTACAGTAACAGCATCATCGGCAGTTATTCTAGATGCAAATAGTAAAGTTGATACTTGGAATGTAGACCAGATCAATATCAACGGCAATACTATTTCATCTACTGATACTAACGGCAACATCATATTAGACCCTAACGGTTCTGGTAAGATTGATGTAAACACTTCTATTATCAGCAACGTAACTGATCCAGTATCTGCACAAGACGCTGCAACAAAGGCGTATGTTGATGCTACTTCATCGGGACTAGATGTAAAGGCATCTGCTAAATTTGCAACTGCCGCGGCGTTGTCGGCAGTAACATATGCTAACGGATCATCGGGAGTTGGTGCTACACTAACTGCTAACGCAAACGGTGCTCTATCAGTTGATGGTGCATCTCCAGCAGCAGATGATCGTATTCTGGTCAAAGATCAGGCTGCACCACTACAGAATGGTATCTACACAGTCACCGCAACAGGTAGTGGTTCAGCAGTCTTTGTTCTTACAAGAGCAACAGACTTTGATACTACTGTAAAAGTAACTGATGGTTCATTTTGTTTTG
>JAAESD010000153.1 GCA_024229695.1 bacterium | reverse complement strand
CTGTTAGAGCAGATACAATAAATGTCGATTTAACAAGTACCCCATTCGAGTATTTTGATTCAAATATTGCTGTTATCTTGTTAGGTGTAGCAACACTTGTTGAATTTGCTGGATATTATGTTCCTTGGGTCGACAACTTGCTGGACTCAATTGCTAGCCCTGCTGCTGTAGTTGCAGGTACTGGTATGACTGCCCTAGTCCTTGCCGAGACAGATCCGGTGATTCAGTGGACTTTGGCAATTGTTGCTGGAGGTGGAGTTAGCGGAGTTGTTCAGGGTGCAACTGTCGTGACTCGTAGTTTCTCGACTATGTTTACTGGTGGATTAGCTAATCCCGTAGTTTCTACAGGAGAGAATATAGCCAGTATCATCCTGACAATATTAGCAATTGTATTGGCGCCTATTGCAGCCATATTAGTTGGAATACTGATGTACATGATTGTTAAGAAATGGATGCGAAATCGCTCCAAAGCTCAGGCTAGTGGCTGAAGTACGGTCTGTCCATTCATGTGCGGAATCAGGACATCTGGAACTCGAACAGTTCCGTCCTCATTCTGATACTGCTCCATAATCGCGACAAGAGCCCGTGAAGTTGCTACAGCAGTTGAGTTTAGAGTATGAACAGCTGCATTGCCATCAGCAGTTCTGTATCTCATACGGAGTCTGTTTGCTTGATAATCTGTACAATTCGAGCAGGATACTACTTCTTTGTATGCACCAGCACCAGGTAACCAAGCCTCTAGATCGTATTTCTTTGCAGCAACCGTACCCATGTCTCCTGTGCAAATATTTACAATTCGATAGTGAAGGTCAAGGCTATCCCAAAGTTCAACTGCATTGCTCAATAATTCTTCATGATG
>JAAESD010000152.1 GCA_024229695.1 bacterium | reverse complement strand
CTAAAGACACAGGTGATTTATCTGAAGGCACAAATCTTTATTATACAAACGCAAGAGCAGATGCCAGAATAGCGGCAGCCGATACAGGTGATTTGACTGAAGGTAGCAATCTTTACTATACAGATGCGAGAGTTGATTCATATATTAACGCAAGTATACTAACAACTGATGTAAGTGAAGGCACAAATCTTTATTATACAACTGCTCGTTGGGATACTAAGATGGCAGCGGCCGATACAGGTGATTTATCTGAAGGCACAAATCTTTATTATACAACTGCCAGAGACTCAGCACAGTTTGATACAGACTTAGCCACTAAAGACACAGGTGATTTATCTGAAGGCACAAATCTTTATTATACAAACGCAAGAGCAGATGCCAGAATAGCGGCAGCAGACACAGATGATTTATCTGAAGGTTCAACTAACAAGTATTACACAGACGCAAGAGCCCGTTCGGCAATTTCTGCTTCTGGTGACTTGTCATACAACTCAACAACTGGTGTTATGTCATACACAGCAACACAATCAGATATTAATGCACTTAATATTACTGCAACAGGACTATCGGGTTCTCCTGATGTTTCCGTTGGTAATATAACAGCGACAGGATATCTAAGAGGTCCTTCTACATTCACTATTGACCCTGCGGTTCACGGAGCCAACTCGGGCACAGTAGTTATTGCAGGTGATTTACAGGTTGATGGTACAACAACTACAATCAATTCAACTACGGTTGCTATTGATGACCTTAACTTTAGTATTGCTACTGACGCCGCGGATTCATCTGCAGCCAATGGAGCAGGTATAACAATAGGTGGAGCAAATGCGACATTAAATTATACTCATGCTACTACTAGTTGGGATATGAACAAATCTTTGAATGTTACTGGTAACATTGGGGTAAGTGGAACAGTTGATGGACGTGACATGCAAACTGATGGCGACAAGTTAGATTTAATCGAAGCAAGTGCGACAGCAGACCAAACTGATGCAGAAATCAGAGCGGCAGTTGAAGCGGCAAGTGACTCAAATGTATTCACTGATGCAGACCATACTAAGTTAGATGGTGTTGATAACAATGCAAACAACTACTCACTACCGGCATCGGTAGTTCATGAAACTGAAGGTGGGGCATTACATGCCACAGAAGCATTTTCTATTTCAGGACATACTAT
>JAAESD010000151.1 GCA_024229695.1 bacterium | reverse complement strand
TGTACATCCCCATCTTAGTGCAAGGGTAAAAATGCACAGTAGCCATAGGGTTAAAAAGGCATTACCACTAAACTGTAAGACCGAAATATCGCAACAATACCTCTTTAAGTAGACTTTCAACAACACAGTAAGACTCTCAAAATACAATTCCATCATGACCATGCATTTTTGAAAGTTTTGAACTCAGTTGAAATACAATTGTTAGATTTGTTTTGAACGTTAATCTCATATTATCTGCAAATGACTTTGCATTTACAATACAACTGACAATCCAACAGCATTAATAACTTATAAGCAAATCCCAACCTGATAAGCAAAGCAAGGCTAACGAAATCCTCACCTTTGACACCACAATATCTTTGATTGCATGCTGACACTCCATCCAACCAGTAAACATAAAACGTCCCACAATTTCTCACTTTGATTTGCTTCTGGTACTGACAGCGGCAACTGCTCGAGTCTGAGAAGCAGACCATCCTCGATACCTCTCCTTCGTATTGACTCGGCATCGATCCTGACGTAATCCACCCTTGCATCCCTGTCCCACATCGATTGTACCTTGACCCACTCACTGACAACGGACAGTAGTCCAGCATCCGGTTCCCTGCGTTTCCTTTGAACCTGTACCAACCGTGCAGATTAGAATCACATCGTTGGTAGCTCCAGTCAGCGTATGTAATAGCTCTCGTGTTGTCAGAAAGGATCTGGTATGCAGTGCAGCCATCGGTGTT
>JAAESD010000150.1 GCA_024229695.1 bacterium | reverse complement strand
ACATCTCCAGTGACCGTTAGGTCATCAGCAATAGTAACATCGTCTGAAGATAATGTTATGGCAGTTGCCGATGATGATTTAATATCATTTCCAGTTACTGTAAGATCACCACTAACTGTTGTTGTGGCAGCTGTTATAGCAACGGTTCCATCAGAAGCATTTGAAATAGTTTCTCCATTTCCAAAAGTCACATCATTTCCAGTTACTGTAAGATCACCAGCCATTGTAGTATTCCCACTAAAGAGTACTTTAAAAGCATCTGACAAACTTCCATTACTTCCATTTCCAATCACAAATGCTGGAGCAGAAGCACTGTATGAAGCTGCACTTGTGGCGCTTGACCCAGAAGAATTATATAGCCCAATTACAAATGAACCATAATCTGAGGCAACAGTCTCAAATCCAAGAGCAGAAGAATAATGACCACTTGCTGTAGTTGCTTGTCCAGCAGAAAAAGCTGCATGACCTGTAGCTGCAGTTGCGTATCCAACTGCAAATTGCCCGCCTAAGTTTGTAGTTGAAGGAGGGATTGAAGTTATACGACTCCCTGTTGGCCCTGCAACATTCATAAATCCTGCGACAAAGGCACCAACTCCTGAAGCCCTATTGTATGCTCCTAACGCAGCTGATCCCCATCCATTAGCACCATGTCCATCGTGAGAATTTCCGTCCCACCCTTGATCATTTAATGTTTGTGTCGAAGTATATTGTGAAATTGTTGCATCCAATGTCCAGTCACCCTGAGTATCAAAAACACCACCACCATCACCGGCCCTATCAGCACCTCCAGTTCTATAAATTGTACTGCTTCCTCCAATTGACCATTGAGCCATTAGTTCTTGGCCCGTAAAGGCAAATATTGTTAAGATTAAAATTAATTTTTTCATGAGTTTAGTTTTTTAGTTTAGTCTTT
>JAAESD010000149.1 GCA_024229695.1 bacterium | reverse complement strand
TACATCGGCCCACCAGCAGCGGTGCCGTCTTTAAGTATTGTTCTATATTCCATAGACAGTGTGCACTCGGCATATTTCAGAGCCATGCCAAATGTTGCTGTTACCCACATCCAGAAAAGTGCTCCCGGTCCACCGTAGTGAATTGCTGTTGCAACACCGGCAATATTTCCGATACCCACAGTTGCTGACAACGCAGTTGTCAACGCCTGGTAATGAGGCAAGTCGCCTTCGTGTTTGGGGTCGTCATACTTTCCGCGCAATACATCGATACCGTGTTTGATTTCACGTAACTGTATGAAGCGAAGAAAAACTGTGGTAGCAAGTCCTGTTATCAACAGCATTGCAACCATCAAAGGGAAGCGATCTGGCCAGCCCCAAATAATTCCGGATAAGTCAGCAGCAAAAGAGCGAATCAATTCCATTATATCCACCTGTCGGTTTATGGGTAGTTGTCCGAAAACGGATAGTTCCAGAAGAGCTCAGAAATGTCAAGAACCACCATTAACCCGTCATTGCAATTTGAAACTCCATAAAGGAATTATCAGGAACAATTTGGAGCGATTATCCACTATCGGATAATGGCACACCTATTGCAAACAAATAGATGTTGTCAAAGAAGTGGATAAATCTTTGACACTGCCAAATTGGCCCAATTTTTAATCGATGGAAATGCGATGAGATCTTGTAACCGACTGCAAATTCTACTGTTAGCAATGCTGCTGTTTACCTTTACCGGGCAAGCACTTGCTTTCGATCATTTGGAAATAACCGTTGTTGATCCTGAAATAGTTGATGGCTACCCTGCTGCGACCGTGCAAATCGGTTTTTCAGTACGTGTAAGAGCTGTTAACGGTGATGGAACTACTGATACAGCAGCAGATTACGTGCATGCAGGACTCATTTCTCCTGACGTAATTGCCAATCTTCCGTCTCCGCAATATTTGCAGAACGGTGAGTATCAGTTTGACAATATTGAATTTTTAGACGATGGTCAACCGGTCAGATTGCAAGTAGAGGACACCGATGATGGCTCAGTTCCAATCGCCGAAACTTTAATCAATTGCTGGCACTTTATTGACCACTTTTCAATGTCAGTACCTGTTGGAGACAAATATATTAACAGTGCTGTTCCTGTAACTATTACAGCTCTTGATGAATTTGGTGGCACAGTTCGTAACTTCAATGATGATGTAGTGCTTGATCCTGTTATCGGTAATCTGGGTGCAGGAGCGACACAGACTGTTAATGGTGGCAATTTTGCGCTTGGACAAGCTGTTGTTAATGTAACTTTCCTCGGTACAGATCCAGTTGCCCATAACAATACTCTGAATGCCACAAACACAGCTTTATATCCAGGACAATTCAACGAAGGTACCGGCTCTGTATTAATAACGCCGCTGCTCCCGTCTGTTATCAATGACATTATGTTATTACTTCCTGGTGAAACTTTGACCCCAGGTGTCCCGCCAGGAAAAACAGGCAGTTCGAGTGCACAGATTTCCGGCGTAGTATTCAATGACATCGATGTGTATGCAGTAGATCAATTCTGGAATCCGGTTGATGCCGGACCATATCCAACCCTGACATGGTCAAGTGATGATGCAAGCCCCGGCGTGATTTTACCACCTGGCGGCTTGATGGTTTCAAACCATTTGAGTAATCAGTCTGCAGCATTGATTCAATCTGGAAATCGACAAATAACTGTTACAGCAAGTGGAGCAATTACAGCAAACAGCAGTAGCAATGTTTATATAAATTCGGCTGGACTGGATCACTTTGCTTTTGATTATGCAGTGTGGGATACAACCGATATTCAAGTAACTACAAATCAATTTCAGGTAAACATCAGAGCAGAAGATGATAACAATAACCTGTTTCCTTATAATGGTCCGGTTTCATTAGTTGTCAGAATTGGTGAAAGTGATGAAAGTGCTGACTATCTGATTTCATCGACTTCAGAATTTGTCAACGGTCATCTCAATGCTTTAATGCAAGTTACCAAGCGTGCTTTCAGCGTAAAAATTATTGTCGATAATAATGCCGGGGTTATTGAAGAGTCCGGTTCTTTTCAGACTAATGCAGGTTCGCTTGACAGAATCATGTTTACATTCCCGGGTGAGACCTGGACCCCTGGGTTAAATGATCCCGAGTTTAATGGTAACATGGGAGCACCGACTCCTGTTGTTGCTGGTAACCTTATCAATCCTGTGACATTGCGTCCGGTTGATGAATTTTCAAACCTTGTCAGTGGAAACCGTACAGTGCAGTTGAGTTGTCCCACCGGTTATTTCATGTTGTTGGAAACCGACGGTACATACATTCCTGATTATATGGTTACAATCAATGCTGCCAAAGATTACTGGGTTGTACTAAGAACTTATCAAGATCAGGTCTTGCAGGCAGATGTCAGTGGAATTGATCCCAGCACATCCGCGGTTGTCGATGTTTCAGCAAACCAGTACATGAAGATAGTAGTCCAGGCACCAGGTGAGCTGCTTGCTCCAGGTATTTTCCACGATGAAGAGGCCGATGGAAAACTGGGCGATGCTTTGCCTCAGGATGCCGGTGTTCCCTTTGATGTAACTGTTTATGCAACTGATTATAACTTCAATCCGATTACAGATATTGATATTGCGCTACCTATTTCAATCGATTTCAACAGTAGCGATATAGCTGCTAACTTACCATCGAACCCGCAGACTCTTTATGATAATGATGGTAATTTCCCGATAAGCTTATTGACTTTGGCTAATCCCAATGAGCAGACAATTACAGTTAACGATGTTGATCGTGAAATTGAAGGTACAGCAATTATACCTGTGGTTGCAGGTGTGATTGATCACTTTGATATCGGTATCAACAATGCGAGTATTCCTGATCCCGAAGATGCTCTTGATCCAATTCCTGACATGTTTGTTGGAACCAATCTACCAAATGTTACAGTGATAGCACGTGATGCTTTTGGAAATCATGTTTCCAGCTTTGCTGATTCTGTTTCCCTGTTGGTCGACATTGGAGACGATGTAATTTCGCCAACGCGGATAAGTCTGGCAGCAGGTTTTGATGGTAGTGGTGATGTCTTTGGTGTCTGGCGTGGTTCAATGTCGATAACTCGTGCCGGTACTGATGTTACACTTTCTGCTCAAGATGATATTTATGGTCGAACAGGAGCCAGCAACCAATTTGATGTGTTTGCCGGATCTTATGCAAATCTGCAACTGATTTTTGATGGTGAAGAAGCAACTCCAGGGCTTGCTCCAGGTAAGCAGGGTGTGCCATTGCCTGTAACTGCAGGTGATACGCTGACAGCTACAGTTATTGCAGTAGACGAATACTGGAATCCGGTTTTGGAACAGCCATGGGTTCACTTCAATTCAGATAATTATTTCGATATGATATCGCTCAATGATGTTCAGCTTGAAGCTGATGGCAGCAGTGATTTCGATATGTTATTGCGCGCAGCAACAACACACACAATTTCTGTAACAGACCTTTCACAGCCTGCACATTTTGATTCAAGTATGGTTATTGCAAATCCAGGACAGTGGGAGAAAATGGTTCTGGTTGCTCCTGGTGAAACTCAAGTGCCAGGTGGTTACGAGCCTGACGGAAAAACAGGAACACCTGACAGTCAGGTTGCTTCCTTGCAATTCCCGGTTATTGCCAGAGCAGTTGACAGCTACTGGAACTCGGTTGGAGCAGATGGTGGAGTTATCAATCTTGTTGCAAGCGATGGCTCTCTTGATGAAACCAATCCAGTAAACAATGATCAGCCGTTGGTCGCAGGTGAAATCGTTTTCCCGATTACATTGCCACAACTTGGACTTGTAGATGTTGAAGTCAGTAACAGCGATGACCCGGCTATCGAAGTACAATCAGTTCCAATTGAAGTAACTCTTGGAGCAGGTTATAGGGTTACAGTTCCAGACTCAGTTCTAGCTGGTCCTCCCGAACTGTTTGAAATGACAGTTGAAATGGTTGACGAATCAGGATTTGTTTTAACCAATGCTCAAAACAGTTTTACAATGACCGCCTTATCATCTGGTCTTGAACCTGCTGTTGGAGAACTGCAGGTAATCGAGTCTCAATTAATTGATGGTGTATCAGTAATCTCAGCACAGGCATTTGATACTGTCAGTGATATATTTATTGAAGTAAGTGACGATGCAAGTAGAGCAAGTCTCAGTCAACTTATGCGTGTTAAAACCAACGGGCTACTTTTTGAAGTAGACGTTGATACAGAAAACCCGATTTCTGCCGGGGAAGAATTTGCAGTAACTGTTGAGATGGTCGACAGTCAAACAGGAACAATTATTCCGGATAACAGACAGTTCAATGTCGGTATTGTAGATGAAAGTGATGTACCGGGAGTTGGACGTGTTGGTGTTATTTCTCAGCAGCTTGATTCTGGTGCTGTGACTTTCAATCAGACTTATACCAAAGCTGAAAATATTAAAGTTCAGGTTTGGGCAGACGCACTGATTGCCCAAAGTACTCCGTTTACAATTAACAATGCCGGTTATCAGCGATTGCAAATTGTTGCACCGGGAGAGACTCCTGCTCCTGGCCACGATTCATATATCGATGCCAGTGGAAAATCAGGAACCCCACTTCAACAGCGTGCCAGCGAGTCCTTTGACTTCTCGGTAATTGCAACCGATATGTATTTCAATCGAGTCGATTCAGTTAACAGTGGCATTGTTCAGTTGAGTTCCAATGATGGATCTTTTGATATCAATGGTAACCCTGTTATCAATAATGTTCAGTTCGTCACAGGTCTTGCTGAGTTCAGTAACTTCCTGGTTGCAGAAGGATCTGTAGTTGTTACAGCCTCTGACACAACCGATGTGTTGTTGCCATCGCAAAGTGTGACGATTGAAACAATGCCTGCATACCGATATGCAATAGCAACTCCAGAGACAGCACAAACCGGACCGGTGCCAGGATTCTCAATGAGTGTCCAGCTTGTCGACCCTGTGACTGAGCTAGTTGTCGAAACAGAAGAAAACACAATTTATCTGGAGCCTTTGACAGGATTGCTCGAGCCGGGCAATGGAACTCTGAATACGGTTTCCACCTGGTTGACCGGAGGAGAAGTTACAATTCCGGATCAGAGTTACAGTGAGTTTGAAGACTTGATAATTCGTATTTCCGATGGTTTTGGCAGAGAAGGATTCAGCTCTGTAATCCAAATGCAGAGTACAGGACTTTTCTTTGAAGTATCGGTACCGGAAAATGCGACAGTTGGTGAAGTATTTGATATCGATGTACGTCTTGTAGACGGAAACACCGGTAGTACGGTAACCACAATGGATGGCCCTGTCTCAATCGAAGTATTTAATTCCGAAACTGGACTTCCCGGCGATGGAACACTTGGTGTAACTCAGCAGATGCTGGTTGATGGTGTTTGTACGATTCCTCAAACTTATTCACAGGCAAGCAGCTGCTGGTTTGAGATTAACGATACACATGAAAACACTGGAATTAGTAATACCTGCCTGATTCAGCCTGGTGCATTAACTGCAATTCAGATTATTCCTCCTGGTGGTAGCGATACACCTGATATTCAGCAATCAGGAATTCCGTTTACTGTTGAATTGGTAGCGGTTGATAACTGGCTCAATGTAGTAGCAATTAATGATGGCGAGCTGAACCTGACGGTTGAGTTGCCTGCAACTATTGCTCTGGTTAATCCTGATGATAATGATGCGCCATTTATTGATGGTCGATGTGTAATTGATATAATTATTGAAGGCGAAGGCTCTGCTCTATTGCTTGTTGATGATACAACAAGACCAGGAGTTGAAACCGGAAGTATTGTTATTCCTCTTAACCAGGCTTTGTACCAGATAATATTGCCAGACCCGGCAGTTGTTACAACTGGACCTCCTTCAACTTTCCAAATGACAGTGGAGCTTGTGAATCCTGAAACTGGTTTGCCTGTTGTTGCGTCGAACAGTTTCACCATGACAGCTTTGAAGCAGGACTGGACTCAGGGAACAGTTACTCTGGGTGTTACTGAAGCTACACTGACTGATGGCTCAGTTGTAATCACAGATCAGTCCTATGGTGCAGGTGAGGAAATATTTATTGAAATAAATGATGATCAGGGCAGACACGCACTAAGTGGATTGCTTCAGGTCGTTCCTCAGGGTGTTGGTTTTTCAGTTGCAGTTCCAGACACAGTAACTACTGGTCAACCATGGACAATGACTGTTACCAGAACCGATGAGATAACTGGTCATCTTGTTACAAATGACGACAGGTCATTCACAATTTCTGCAATCAATGCATGGGACGGTTCACCAAGACCAGATTTGTTGCTAGACCCTGCAGGTAACCTCGATTTTACTGTCGGGACTACCATTGATGGTGTAGCAGCATTTGCAACACAGCGATATGATCGTGCAGAAGACATTCAGCTTTATATAACCGATGGTGCAGGCAGTGAAGTAACAAGTACTGTTATCACTGTGCTTTCATCAATTCCTGCAGTGGTTGAACTTGAAACGGTCAACGATGGAATTCCATTACGTCCGGGCGATACAGTTGCAACAAGTTCAATTGTTACTGACAGCAATGGCAACCCGATTAGTGGTGTTCCAGTTACAATTTCAGTTACCAGCGGTGATGCTTCTCTTGGTCCAGCTGCAGTTTCGTCAATTACTGTTACAACAGATGAAAACGGCTATGCACTGGTTAACCTGAATGCGAATGTATTTGGTGCAACCGATGTAATACTGGAAGCTTTTGTAAATGACCTCGAATTGGCAGAACAGCTGATACAACTTGATGGTCCACCAGTGACTGATCTGACAATCAACGGCGTTAGCAGGGAGTACCTGGATGGAATCTACACAAGTTTCAATAGTAGTATAACTCTGACTCCTGTTGCTACCGGTGATTATGAAGTTGCAGATCTCTGGTATGAGTTCGATGGAGTTGAAGGTGTTGAACCTGCAATTCTGTATGAAGGTACATTTGACTTAAGTAGCGCTATGGTGAACCAGACTGGTCACCATGTTCTGCGCTTCTTTGCTAGAGAGACAAGTGGAGTGACTGAGCTTGTACAAAGCATCGATCTCTATCTTGCATCAGCAGTCAGTAGTGACAAACCGATTGCCAATCATCCCAATCCTTTCCGTGCTGGAAATGAAACAACAACAATAAAAATCAATGCCCCAAATAGCGGAGCAGTTCGCATAGTAATCTACGATTTGTACGGTAGTACAGTAATGACAACAACTATGGATGTTACTGCTGGTGTTGAAGCGTGGTTCGAATGGGATGGTCGTAACGGTGCAGGTAATGTGGTTGCCAACGGTGGATATATCTGTCGTGCAACTGGTGATGGATTTGATCAACAGCGCAAAATTGCTGTAATAAAATAAGAGACAGGAGAATAGCGATGGAACGCTATGAAAAAGCAGGAAAATGGATAATAGCAGTAGCAGTACTTGGTGTAGTGATTGCTGGCCCATTGCAAGCAGCAAACGATGCAGGAGCACCAGGTGCATTTATGCGCTTTGGCGGCAGTGCTCGTAGTCTTGCACTTGGTGGAGCAGTATCTGCATTGGGTGATGGTGCAGCGGCATCGTATTGGAACCCTGGTAGTTTGTCGCAACTCAGAAATACTGAGATTACTGCAATGAGCGCATCCATGTTTGCCGATACACGCTATTCGTACTTCTCATTTGGCAAGCCAACCGATGGTAAAGGCGTGTTCTCATTTGGTGGCACCTATGTCACAAGTGGTGAATTTGAACAGGCAGATATTTATCATGACCTGGGCAACACCTTTACTGAAAGTGAAGGCGTTTTTACTGCAAGCTATGCACGTGGTGGCAGCAGGTTTGGTTACGGCACTACACTAAAAAGTATTAACCAACAGATAAATGGAATCAGTGGCACCGGTTTTGGTGTCGATGTTGGAATGTATCTGCGACCTGATCGCAGGCTTAGTCTTGGACTGTCAGTGCAGAATGCAATTCAACCGGAAATCACATTGGATCAATATCCTGAAAAGATGGCTCGCACTCTGCGAACTGGATTTGTACTACATCTGCTTTCTAAAAAATTACTGGTGTTGGGTGATGTTTCAAAAACAGAATTCAGTGGCAGTTATTTCAGCGGTGGTGTTGAGGTGCAACCTATGCGCAGTCTTGCTCTGAGAGCCGGTTACGATTCAATGCATGAACAGGTTGGTTTCGGTGGAGGTATTCGCCACGGAAAATGGCAGATAGATTTTACTCAGTTAAGTCATGACCTCGGATCAACAACTGTAGTCAGTGCGACCATGCGTTTCGGTGTCTACGATGGCGTGGAAATCGGTTCAGATAGAAGCAGATTCAGTCCATCAGGCGCAGAGCGTAGCGTCGATTTCAAAATTGATGCAGCAATCCGCGGCAGTGTAGAAAGCTGGGCAATTCTGATGACAGATCTGGATGGTGATCTGATCAGAGTTATTGAAGGTGAAGGACACCCACCAGAAGTTGTTACCTGGAATGGTGATGACAATAACGGTCGTTTAATCAACGACGGTACTTACAAAGCGACAATAACATTGGTTGATGACATCGGCACCAAATGGAATAACAGCGTCGATGTAGCAATTCTTGGATTTAGAAACAGAACAAAAACACCGATGAGAATTAACATCAGTGGTTCTGATAACCGTGATAATGGGGAGGACGAAAAATGACCAAGTCAATGGCCATTTTACTATTGATGGTTTTCGTGGCAATGCCACTGACCGCACAAGAAGAACAAATTATTCCTGATGAACAGGTGTTGTGGGAGACAATTGGTGCATCATATGCAGCGGAAGAATATTCAACCGCAATCCAACAGCTCCAACTGTATTTGGGGCCTTACCACAACAGCGATAGAGCCGCCGAAGCTCAGTTCATGCTTGGAGAATGTTTCTTCAACAGTGGCGACCATGAGCTGGCACTTGAGCAGTTCAATATTGTTGGCGATCGCAATGGTAAAACCTCATATCTTGAGGCTTCAGTATTGCTCCGTAGAGGAGAATGCTATTACAACCTTGGTTATTATGACCGAGCAATGGAGCAATTTACAAGCCTGCTGAAAAAGCACCGACATTCATTTCTGGTTGGCGAGGCACTATACAGCATGGGCCAGACCGATATGATTACCGGTAATTGGGCAGCGCTTGAGAAAACCTATCGCAGGTTACTTGAGGAACGTCCCGGTTACTATGATCTGGACGATGTAAAACTGGCTCTTGGTCTGTTTGAATATCAGGCTGGAAATTATGAGGAAGCAATTGTCTGGTTCAAGGAAGTGCCAACCGATTTCGGTTTGTATTTTCAAGGCAGATGTCAGGAAGAGTCTGGTCAGTACATTCTGGCGATTCAAAAATATCGACAAGCCTTACGTCGATTCCCGGACAGTCCACTGACAGATGTAATTGCTTTTAACATTGCCGAAGCATTCTATAACAGTGATCAAAACAAAGTTGCTGAAAAAAGTTATAGGAAGTTTCTGAATAGTCACAGCTCAAGCAGGCTTGTTGCAGATGCTCACTACAAGTTGGCGTGCATCTCTTATCGAAATAAAAACTGGGAAGAATGTGTTCGTCGAGTTGAAGAAACAAAAAACAACAATCCTTACGAACAGCTGTTAATTGAATCGTGTTATCTTGCCGGGCTTGCCTGGATGGAACATGGCAGCAATTCTCATGCATCGTTTGAGTTTACCGAAGTAGTGAGGCGTGCTCCAGGTAGCGAAATGGCATCGTCTGCACTGCATAAAATAATTTACTCACTTGCCGATGAACAGAACTGGGCACAAACCATTCTCACTGCCGATGAATTTTTGGCACAATACAGTGGCGATGAACTGGAAGCACGAGTTCAGATTCTCAAGGGCTTCAGTCATTTTAAACTTGAGGAATATGAACTTGCTGTTCGTTCGTTCCAGAATGTTATGGATAGATTTGCCAACTCGGAAGTAGGCGAGAAGGCTTTATTCCTGGCAACATCAACTTACTATCATCTTGAACAGTATGATCGAATAATCACCAACTTTAACTTTGTTGCCAACCGATTGCTCCCAACTCCAAGCGATTGGCGAGCCAGAACATATTACCATCTTGCAGAGGCTTACTACAATCAAGGTCTGTTCCGTGAAGCAAGTGGAATGTACAGATTGGTTCTAACTGGCTATCCACGAAGTGATATGGCAGCAGCAAGTCTTCAGGGGCTGGTTGCAAGTCGTAGTCAACTTGGCGAGTATCAACTTGCGTTGGATGAACAGGAAGAGTTCCTGGTTCAAATGACTAATGCCGATAGCGAAACCGGCAGCAACTC
The DNA here is from genome assembly GCA_024229695.1 of bacterium. Classification (GTDB taxonomy): domain Bacteria; phylum Krumholzibacteriota; class Krumholzibacteriia; order LZORAL124-64-63; family LZORAL124-64-63; genus JABIBH01. The sequence continues at coordinate 39,481 of JAAESD010000149.1, read as the reverse complement.
TCTTGCTTTGGGATCGCTATATTTCAACAGGCATGAATATGAAGAAGCGTTGCAACAGTTCACCAAATTTGTTGAAGCAAACCCTGATGATCCTCAGACATCATCGGCAATTCTGAATCTGGCTGACTGTTACTATCGTCTGCAGTACTACGAAGAAGCTATCGTTTCCTGGAAAAAAATTACAACCGAACACCCTAACAGTTTACAGGTTGAAGAAGCAATGTATCGCACTGCTGATACTCAATTTGGTTTGGGTCAATTCGCAGATGCAGCTCTTACCTATAACAATCTTCATAAGGCATATCCTGAAGGTATTCACTCACTGGATGCACTTTTTGGTGTTGCAAACAGTTACTACAACTCCAAACAGGATGATTTGGCAATTAATGCATTTAACGAATTTATAGACATCTATCCAGATGATCCTCGTGTAGAAGATGCTGAGCTGGGAATCCAGAGTTCTTACTACAGAAGTGGTCGTGATATGGAAGAATATCTGGCCACAAGACCAGATTCTCCCATGGCTGCAGATCATTATTGGACTAAAGGTCAGAACGCTTTTGCCGATAACAATTATGAAGCAGCAGCGGTCGCTTTCGAACGCGTAACTCTTGATTACGCTGACAGTGAAAATGGCCCAGGCGCACTTTTCTATCTGGCTGAAAGTTACTACCGCATGGATAAAAACCAGCAGGCACTATCTGGCTATCGCAACTTCACCATCACTCATCCTGAGCATGAACTTGCCGGGTTGTCGATGTTCCGTGAAGGAACGGCCTTATATCGCCTGGGTGAGTTTGAAGAAGCAGCAGTTACTTACGAAATCTTGCCAGACATTAAACCGGATAGTGAATACGCATCGTTGGCTTTGTTCAACGCCAGCCTTTCCTATCAGGAAGTAGAAGAATGGCCAGCAGCAGTTGGCGCATTACAGCGACTGAAAACGGATTATCCTGAAAGTGAACGCGCTAAGGGAATCTGGTATCAGATTGCTGGATTGTATCAAGATGAACTTGGTGATTTTGCTGTGGCAATTGATGCCTGGGATAAATCGTTGAATGAAGGTTCATCAGTTGTTGAAGAAGCTGCATATCGCCAAGGCGAATGTTACGAAAAAATGAACAATATTGATCAGGCAATTGCCAGCTACGAGAGGTCGGGATCAGGTTCTGATACGGCATCATCGTTCCGTATTGCCAGTTTGGCTCGTCTCGGAGAACTGAGCGAGGAAAGAGGAGATTGGACCACGGCAGTTCATGCCTGGAACAGAATTGTAGAAACAAATGGAAAGCCTGAATGGACTGTTATGGCGCAAGCGCGTATCCAGGAAATTCAGTCAACTACCGGTAACTGATAACCGGTACTTCAAGGAAGAAGGAAGGACAAACAATGCTCGGAATGTCACTTTATGAATTATTTTTAGCTTCACCAACAATGGTGGTGTTGCTGGTCTGTTCAATAATTACAATCGGCTTTGCCGTTGAACGATCACTCTTCTTTCACAGCACCAGAACAAATGCTGCCAAATTTATGAAAGGTCTCTCACCTTTGATGCAAAAGGGCGATACTCGCTCGGCAATGAGGTGGTGCAAGGATAGCAACAGTTCAGTTGGCAGGGTTATTTCTCAAGGTTTGACTCATGCGAGTCTAAAGAGAGATGAACTTTTACAACGAATGGAAACAGCTATCGAAGTTGAGCAAGTAGAAATGGAGCGCAACTTAAGTGTACTTGGTACAATGAGTAATATCGCGCCACTGCTTGGTCTGTTTGGTACTGTTATTGGTATCATTCGTGCATTTGCTGATATTGCAACTGCCGGTGCCGGTGGTAGTGCTGTTGTTGCGATGGGTGTTTCAGAAGCACTGATGACAACTGCTGCAGGTATTGTTGTGGCTGTAATCGCAACTATATTTTTCAATATTTTTGTCCGACGTATTCGCACCAGAACTGTTGAGCTTGAAGATGCACGCGAAGAGTTTTTTAATCTTCTGAATGCATCTAAACAACCTCGCAGCTTCAGTAATGAATCAACTGCACAATCAAAAACAGTGGCTGAGACGGTCGATAGTACCGTTGAGGCTTGTGCCAAAGTTTCTGAAGAAGTTGAAGAACCAGTTACCAGTGGTGTGTAAGGCGGAACAATGCTCCGAAAGAAAAAAAATGCGACCTTCCAGGGTCAGACAGATGCCAACATTACTCCGCTGGCCGATGTTACAACAACACTGATTGTAGTGTTCTTGATAACAATGCCAACGATGATGTGGAATGGCATCCAGGTCAACGCAACAAGCGCACAAGCCAACTCTGAAGTTGTAACAACAATAGCACCTGAAGATCAGGAAGAAATGCTGACTGTTGTTGTTAGTCTGGGCGAAGTGACTCTTAACGGTGTTGCTATTGAACTAGGTGCTCTGGAGGAAGAATTGCGAGGGCAATTGGCTGCAAGAACAGACAAGACGGTGGTGGTTGTTCCGAGCGACGACGTGCCTCTTGGTGATGTAGTCTCAGTCCTTGATGCAGCAAAAGCTGGCGGAGCGCAAAGCCTTGCAATGTTAAACCGCAAGGAGGGGTGACAATGAAAAGTAATTACTCATATGAATCAAAAGTTGATGTAGTTCCGGTGATCAATGTATCTCTGGTGATTGTGTTAACTCTGATGATAATATCTCCATTCCTGAGTCAGACCGAGCACGATCTTACATTGCCAGAAGCAAGGGCAAGTGAGGTTGATGACCAGGATCAAACAGAAGTAACATTTACCATCGACAGGGAAATTTACCTTGGTGAAGATTTGGTAGCATTTGAAGACTTGAGGGAAACGCTGGAACCGGTGTTTGCTGCAAATCCAGATGCCATTGCAGTGTTGAAAGCTGACAAATCTATCGCATACGGTGAGGTGGAACTTCTGATTGCAGAGATTGAAGCAGCACAGGCCCCACGCATTGCTATTGCTACATCGAAACCTGGTCAAGGCGGTGATGCCCAGTGATGATGCATGACGCAATGAATCGAAAAGCTGCTACAAGTGGTGGCTTTGGGGTATCGATAGCTGTTCATGGCGGACTGTTGTTGCTGTTGATGTTCATAATGCAGATGGGACCTAAAATAATCGATAGCGCTATGGATGAGTTAAATGAAATTGCATACATAGAAGCTCGTTACGGTGAAGATGTTGCAAAAAAAGTAAAGTTGAAAACACAACCAAAAGTTGCTCTGCCAGAACAAAAGCAGCAAGAAGTTGCTGAGGTAGAAACAAAATTGCCAGGTATTGAGACTCGCTCATTGGTTAAACCCAAAAAGACTCTTGAGCAAAAACTGGCTAAACTGGATTTGCCAAAACCGGTCAGTCGCAAAGCAAAGATGCTGGATACTGACGCACCGAAATTAAATCAGAATACAACTCGCAAGCCACTGCTTGATACCAAGTCCAGACTTAACAGCAAAAAATTTGCCGATGTCGAGATGCCAAATGTTGACACTTCTAACTTGCGCAATGCCGGGATAATGTCTGCTGATGTGTCTAGCCCAAAACTGTCGAGTAAAACAACTCCGTCAGATTTAAAAGCTCAGAACATGGCTTTGGTTGGCAAGAAAAGTAAAACAAACCTGGAAAATGTTGAATTTGAAGTCAGCTCAGGCGGCAAAAGCAAAATGGCTTTCAGCCTGCCAACTGGTGGTGTTGAAGGCGGGAATGCAGCCTTGGTTGGTGGTTCTCTTTCTGAAGGACAAGAAGTTTATCAAGGTTCGGTTGAAGATATTCTGGTTGTAGCCGCTGCGCAAAGATCTCAAGCTGCTGCTGCCGATGTTGAATTGCCTCAGGCAACTGCAAACTTGGAATCAAAAGGTCGACGTACTCTGCTGGATTACGGCAGTGGTAATGGTGGAACAGCGTTGTCCGGAAGAACCAGACAGTCAGTTGCAGAAGCACCAGAAATAAACGCTATAGTTGAAGCCAAACCTGCCGAAGAAAGAAAGGTGGTTGCAGAAGCAACACCGTCTTTGGGAGGAAGTGGTGTATCTATGTCCATAACTGGCGAGATATCCAATCGACGAATTCTCAAGAGCGTTCCGCCTGAATATTCAGCACTTGCCAAGAGCAAAGGCTGGGAGGGAGTTGTCGCAGTTCACTTTACTGTGATGCCCGATGGCAAAGTCAAGAGCAACATGTTTTTTGAACAGACATCAGCTCACCGTGATTTGAACAAGGCTGCTATGGAAGCGATAAAGATGTTCATATTTGAACCTTTAGAAGGATCTCTGCAGGAACAATGGGGGGTAATAACAATAATGTTCCGGCTCAATTAACATTTAAATAAAGGACAATTGCGAAAGAAGGACAACAATGCTAAGCAACAAGCGCAACTACACTTCAGCAATATTTACGGTATGCGCAATACTAATTTTAAGTTCCGTGCAGGCATCTGCATGGACAGAAAAACAGGGTTCGGCAACATTGGATGATATAGTTGTTGAAGCTGAGAATGATGTTATACAGGACATCACTAAATCAGCTTTTGCATTTCCAATGACTGCTGCAATTATCGATTCGTTTTTCACTCAAATCGACAGTGAAATATTTGGTGTCAGTCCGATAGACGGCCTGCAGCCACTTTTCGATAATCCACCACAACTTGCCAGTTCACAACTACCTCATCCGTGGTTGTCCGATATGGCTACAGTTCCTGTTGTTACCTTTTACCCGGAACAACTTGAAGGCTACAAGTCAAAATCATGGGAACTATTTGTTATAGATTACCGTGGTCAGACTTTCCGCTCTTACAAAGGTAAGGGTAAGCCCAAAAAAGTTGCCTGGGATGGTAAGGGTGATCTTGGATCAATGCTGCGTGTGGGCTATCCATATAGCTACATTTTCAGTGTTACAGATAAAGGAACCAATACATATAACTACCTGGGTGTGAGTTTTAGAATTCCATCGGTAGACTATGCGTATGACAGCCAGCGAAGGCTGGAATTCTCAGGGGATGAGATTTTCTCTCCCAAAGCAACTTCTCCAAACAACTCTGGAAAAGAATGGCTTACTCTGGCTGCAGATACCATTCGACGTGATCATCCACGTTCACCACTTTCTGTTGTAGTTGTTGCAGAAGAGCAGAAGTTAGCTGACAATCGCGCAACAGAAATTGCAGAATATCTGACCGAATCAATGATTCTTTCTGAAGACTGGATTGAAATTACAGCTATTGCTCAGCCTGATGTGAGGGCTGAAATGGATGGATCAGTCAGTATCAGAATAGATCACGCAAAGGATTAATACTGCTTCTGGCAATGTTACTCACAAGAAGATTTTCCACCTGGTGGAAAATCTTCTTTGCTGTTACTCCTGGTTTCTCTGGAAACTTGATCAAACTTTTTTCCAATGACCTGGAACCCAGACTTTGCGGTGATGAGGTCTTTTTACAAAATGTCCAGGAATCCAGACTTTTGCTTTTTTAACTGGCGCAGGTTTTACAACTACAACTTTTGGTTTTACTACTACAACTCTTGGCCTGACGATAACTCTAGCTTGAGCCATTCCTGCTGAAATTGTCAATATTGCTACAGTTAACATTGTGGTTGCGATTGTTCTGGTTTTCATTGTTCTTTCCTTTGTTGGTGTAACTATTTAAACTGATACATTGCAGTTATAATGCCAATCACTGGGATAATCACTTAATGCTAATACCATCAACTAGTTATAGATTTTACAGACTGTTTTATGTCAATAAAATGTGTACTTGAGGGTACATGTTTGTGCTATATGTCAGGTATGTAAATATACCTCATTACCTTGATGAACGAATCTGAGCGAAGCGAAGAACAGGTCACTTGAAAAGTTACCTGCGTTGAGTGAATGAGGTGAGGAGGTTTATTTCAGCAACCTTGACAGTTAGACTGTATAAGGCTATTATTCGCAGTCTGGATTGACAGGACTCAGGCATGGATGCTTGTTGTGTCGCTTTCTAAGCGTCGACTTCAAGCCCGTCAATCCGGAATTTAGTGGTTGCCTTCAATCCACAAAATAAAGCGAAGGCTGCCGTATTTTTATGCCCAATTCTGGAGGCTAGTTAGTGAAGTTCACAGGATCCAAAATCAAAAAGTCACGCTCACTTGGTGTAGCGCTGACCCCAAAAGCTGAAAAGTACATGGACCGCAAACCTTATGGTCCAGGAATGCACGGTCGCAATTCACAGATGCGTCGTAAAAAAATGTCACCTTACAAAGCGCAGTTGGTTGAAAAACAAAGGTTGCGTTTCCAGTACAATGTTCACGAGCGTCAGATGGTGAACTACTACAAAAAAGCATCCAAGAAGGGTGACTTGATCAACACCATGATTCAGTTGCTTGAAGCAAGACTAGACGCTGTTGTTTTACGTGGTGGTCTTGCCAGAACAATTTATGCTGCTCGTCAGTATGTAAATCATGGCCACGTTCTGGTTAATGGTAAAAAAGTTGATATCCCTTCATACCAGGTAAAACCTGAAGATGTTGTTTCTATTCGGAAAAAGAGTATGAACATGGATTGCTTCCATGTTGCTCTGGATACATCACTAACTCCACCGCCTTATATCACACGTGATAAAAAAGCGATGACAGTTACATTTGGTTATAATCCACCAAGGGAAGAGATTCCTGTGACTTGTGAAATTCCACTAGTAATTGAGTATTACTCACGCTAGTAGATTTGCATGTTGAATAAACACTCCCTGGCTTAACAGTCGGGGAGTTTTTTTGTTAATTAAAACAATTTATTTAACACATTATTGATGTTTTGTTATGGACTTATCATTTTATCTGTGTTAAGTTCGGGAGACCTAGGTTTGGTTTGGAGAAGCGAAACACGTTACACGCTCGCTCTAAATCATAAATTGTTTAACATCTTTGGAGGATTCTCTATGAAAAAGCTACTGCTTGTCGCTTTAACCCTGATCGTTTCTACTTCTGCATTCGCAGGCGTTATCTATGACCTTAACACTGGTGTTTATGCAGATGGCGACCTTGTTTCTGCAGAAGGGGTTATTACGGCTGTTCGTTACAACGGTTTTTCTATGACTGAATTACCAGTTGGTCCTTATTCTGCTGTTTGGGTTTACTGTGGTGATGCTTCAACATTTACAATTGGTGATGAGGTTGTTATAACTGATGGTCAATATACAGAGTATTATGATCTCTCTGAAATTATCCAGACTGACCTCCTTCAAATTGCTATTACAGGCAATAATCCAATTGCTCCATTGGTAATGACAGTTGCAGCAGCAGCAGCTGACTATGAACCATGGGAAAGTGGCGTTATAACATTTACAGACGGTTTTTGGGTTACTGAAATACTGAGCCATGGCCAGTGGTCAGCAAGAAGTTATGACAGCATGACTAATTTGATACACGACGATTATTTCTTTGACGAAACTACTCTTGCAGTAGAAATGTGCTACGATGGCGTAACTGGCATGTTAACTTACAACTATGGCGAATTCAAAATGAATCCATTTGCTGACGGACTTGTTGTTGGCGATTGTGTAATTGCTAATGAAGAAGTAAGCTTTGGTTCAGTAAAGGCTCTGTACAGATAATTTCTGACAGAATCTAAAGAATATTACGAGTCGCTCCCATAATTGAGGGGCGGCTCGTTTTTTTTTTGAGGAAACGAGCGTAGGTGGAAAATAAATTAATAAAAACAAAAATATTTTACATTTATTATAGTATATATGCTATAATTCGATTTCTAGTTTGTTAGTTTCAACCACAACCAAGGAGACCCCCACATGAAAAAGGCTATCTTAACCTTGATGTTGCTATCTCTGGCAACAGTTGCGTTCTCGCAAATCGATGAAGACGTTGACCAAATCGGACTTTACTTTGACTCTCTAGGTTATGAAGTTTGCATGACAACTGCAGCTCCATTTACCCCAATCACAGCTTATCTGCTGATTACCACACCAAGTGACGAATTTGGTGCATCTGGTTTTGAGTGTGAAGTTACTACTGATGGTCCTCTTACAGCTGCTGCATGGGCACTTAATGGCGTACAGCCATTGAACGTTTTCGCTGCACCACTGTTTGCAGTTGGACTTGGTGAGTTCGAACTGGCTACACCAGTAATTGACAATGTCATTCTATTGGCAACCTTGACAGCATATGTCTTGGATCCAGCAGACCAAGTAACATTTGGAGTAAAAAACCTAGATGCAGGATCATTTGATCCTCCTGCTCCTGGTTATGCAGCTGCTAACAATGCTGGTAACTTGATTCCTCTTGGAATTTCAGGTCTTGACGGTATTGTAGCAACAATTAACATCGATCCATGTGGCGTAGTAGCCAATGATGATGTGAGCTTTGGTTCAGTAAAAGCTCTGTACAGATAATTTCTGACAGAATCTTATAAAAAACAGGCTGTTCCACAATTGGAACAGCCTGTTTGTTTTATTGTAATTAAGACATTCTGGCAAAAAGATAAAAATAATCATAAAATATTAAAATAATCCACACTTATGGTGTAAAATATGCTATAATATAATTAAGTAGTCAAAAATCGTTCACAAACTGTCCTAAACCCAAAGGAGCCCACACATGAAAAAAGCTATTTTAACACTAATGATGCTTGCAATTGCAACCGTCGCATTTGCTCAGATCGATCCTGATGAAAATGGAATTGGTCTCTACTTTGACGAATTTGGTTATGAAGTCTGCTTGACAACTGCAGCTCCATTTACTCCAATCACCGCTTACTTGCTTGCAACAAATATTTCTGAAGAATCAGGAATATCAGGTTTTGAATGTGAAGTTACTACCGATGGTCTACTAACAGCTGCTGCATGGTCGCTTAATGGTGTACAGCCATTGAATGTTTTCGCTGCACCTCTGTTCGCAGTTGGACTTGGTGAAAATGAATTGGCTACGCCAGTCATTAATAATGTTGTATTATTGGCTACCTTGACAGCTTATGTCTTGGATCCAGCAGACCAAGTATCATTTGGTGTAAAGAACCTGGATGCAGGTTCATTTGATCCTCCTGCTCCTGGTTATGCAGCTGGTGATAATGCTGGTCTTTTGGTTCCTTTACAGGTTTCAAGTGGCTTCCCATATGGTGCTGCTGTTGCTCAAATCAACATCGACCCTTGTGGCGTTGTTGCGAATGAAGATGTGAGCTTCGGTTCAGTAAAAGCTCTGTATCGTTAACAAACAAAACGATGAACAATGCCCCTCGTTATCGGGGGGCATAAACAGGGGATGTTTGTCGTTTCTGAATTGATATGGTCGTTGAAAGGACTGCTGTCATGAAATATTGCTTGATTTTTCTTTTACTCATAATGACTGGATCAGCGATTGCTGGCCCAATCCATGATGCTCGTACCGGGTTGATTCCCGAGGGCACCGTTTTGGATGTCGACAACGCTGTTGTAACCAAAGTTATGGGCAACAGCTTTTGTGTTTCTGAACAACCTGTTGGTCAATGGAACGCTATCTGGGTATGGGTTGGCGAGCTGCCAGCTGTTCAGGAAGGCGACATTATTTCCATTCGTGCCTTGTATTCAGAACACGATGGACGCTCCATGCTTAGTATGAGCTATCCTGAAGATGCTGAGATCGTTGTAACAGGTTCTATGGACGTGCCACTACTTTATGTCAATGGCATGGAACTGATGCAAGAGCCTGAAGGTTATGAAAGCTGCTGGATAAACCTTACAGACGGCTTAATTGTTTCTGAAGTCAGACCAGATGGTTATTGGGTTGTGTTATCACATGAGTTCCCAATGTTCTCTTTTGTAATGTATGATTACTTCCAACTTTTCCCGGATGTTCAGACCGCAGAATGCTATAACAATGCTGATGCTCTGTTCTTCTGGTATGGTCACGAGTGGGTTTTGAAGACCTATGATGTTGATAATGTAGATTGCGCTGTTGAGAATAATCACATTAGTTTTGGTTCAATGAAGGCAGTTTGGCGTTAAATATGCATCTCCTGGTGTATGCAACATATTTCTTTGAAAATAGTTGCAAAATGCACTAATCAACGCATCTGGCGTTGTAGCAAAAGGAGATGCTCATGAATAAAACATTATTGTTTCTGGTAGTTGGAGCTATCATCTTACCGTTGCAAGCCTCTGCTCAAATTGACAACGATCCAGATGGATTGGGAATCTATTTTGACCATGGAGGCGAGATTGTAATGATTTCTACTCCAATCGAATTTGTGCAGGTTCACGCCTACCTTTTACTATCAAGACCTACTGATACAACCGGTGTTTCTGGTTGGGAATGTGCTATTCGTACTGAAGGTATTGTTTTACAGCCTCAGTGGTCATTGTCTGCAGGCATGAACAGCGCTACGGTTCCACAATTCAATATTATGATTGGTGAAGGGGCAGCTGCGCTACCATATGGAGACACTCTTCTTCTGGCTACATTTTCCGGAATAGTTATGACCCCATCGGATGCTGTATACTTTTATATAGATCCGTATGAAAATTCGCGGTTCAACCCACCAGCAGCTGGTTACAGTGCTGGAACAAGCTTCAACAATGGCATACGATGTCAGATTTCAGGCATTCCGTGTGCAAGTATAAATGGTACTGGTGTAGTTAAGAATGACAATGTGAGCTGGGGTAGCGTCAAAGCGATGTTCAACTAGCTTTTTTTAACGGCTCGGTTGCTCCAGAACCAGATAGCCTCGGCAAATTGTTGGGCGGTATATTCACAGAATGTACCGCCCGGTTTTTTTAGAAAATTCCGGGACATAGTAATTGGATCCATAGGCTCATTTTCTACAGACGATGCGATGACACAGACAACTTCCCAATCAGCATCACTGCTTCTTTCGCCACCGTTTTCCAGCAAAGTTTCTGCACTGTACAAAACTACCGATGCATATTTGATTGGCTCTGACTCGGCATCGGCAAAGACAGCTATATAATGATCTTCATTTTCCTGTCGACGAACAACCTTTGCCTGCAGCGGAGTATTTTTATCAGCAAGAACGGTTGAGCCGTGGAATCCAGCCGGATCTACAGGCACAACCACAACAGCCTCGAGATCTGTTCTGCCAAATCCAGGTTTGCGATTTTCCCAGTTCAGTCGGACAAGCTCAAGCAATTCTTCTTCACTGCCTGAAAACCAGCAATGGCCACAGCTTTCAAGGTATCGATCACGGGCAAAGCTGCTCCAGGCAAAACTCATTTTTGCTCCATCAGATAATTTTGTACGTAGTCCCTGATACCATCTTCAAGAGATGTAAACGATTTCTCATAGCCAGCAGCACGCAGTTTTGCAGGGTCTGCTTCTGTATGATACTGATATTTGCCTTTGAGATGTTCTGGCATTTCAATAAAATCGATGTTTGGCTCAATGCCCATTGCAGCAAATGTGGCATTGGCAAGATCCAGCCAGCTTCTTGATGTTCCGGTTCCACAGTTGAAAAGTCCGGAGTTCTTGTTGTTCAATGCAAAGTCAATAGTTACATCGACAGCATCTTTGACATATATAAAGTCTCTTACCTGACCACCATCTTCATATTCTGGTTTGTAGGATTTGAACAGGCTGACTTTGCCGGTTTCCTGAATCTGATGGAAAGCCTTGTGGACAACTGATCGCATATCACCTTTGTGATTCTCAAATGGGCCAAACACGTTGAAATATTTAAGCCCGACAATCTGGTCAAAGAACCCGTTACGCAGAGCCCACATATCAAACATCTGCTTGGAATAGCCATACATGTTCAGTGGTAAGTAGTTGGGGGTTTTTGAATCATCGTCGCTGTAACCAAGTTGCCCGTTGCCATAAGTTGCTGCACTCGATGCATAGACAAACCTGATTCCATAGTCCAGGCACCATAAGCAGAGGTCACGGGAGTATTGGTAATTGTTGTCTGCAAGGTAATCGGCATCGGTTTCAGTTGTTGAACTGCAGGCCCCAAGATGGATAACAGCATCATATTCACCGGAAAATTCATTATGAAGAATCAAGTCGCGGAAATCTTGAAGATTAAGAAACTCGGCGTAACGAAGAGTTGTCAGGTTACGCCATTTTTCATCGCAACCAAGTTCGTCTACAATTACAATATCATCTATTCCCAGTTCATTCAGTGAACGAACAACATTGGTGCCAATAAATCCAGCAGCGCCGGTTACAATAAGTTTACCCATTTTATCTCCGTCTTTTGGTTGCTACCTGCGATGCTGCAAGGTATCGTTGCGATTAACAGTAACCTCGTCCACTAAAAGCGTCAACGAACGCCCGCTTAAGATTTGGAGAAAAACACAATGAGTTATCCGGTAAATGAGAAACAGGTCATTCGCGATTGTAAAATTGGTGAAGGCACAAAGATCTGGAACTTTGTCAATATGTACGAATGTGAGATCGGCAAAGATAGCATGGTTGGCACTTTTGTTGAGATTCAGGCAGGAGTGAAAATAGGGGACAGGACCAGAATCCAGAGTCATACATTTATTTGTGAATTGGTTACTATTGGTAGCGATGTTTTTGTTGGCCACGGTGTAATGTTTATCAATGATACAATGCCACCTCAGCCAGAACGTGAAAAGTGGAAAACTACGACAATTGAAGATGGTGCGAGTGTCGGATCCAACACAACACTGCTTCCTGTTGTTATTGGCAAAGATTCCGTTGTTGGCGCAGGTTCGGTTGTAACTAAAGATGTTCCAGCAGGTGCTGTAGTTGCGGGTAATCCTGCCAGGATAATGAGATTCAAAGATGGTTATGGCTCAGAATAGTAAATAATGGTATAATAACGCAAAAAAGGAGCGTATAGTAGAGTATGCTCCTTTTTCATTATATTTCTGCAAACTATTTGTCAGGAGAGTGTCTTTTTTTGATAAAACATTATTGACACCGTGACACATTTGTGATAGAATCGTTATTAATACGTGTCCAGTTTCTTTCTTTTTTCAAGGAGATTTGCAATGCGCAAAGTGTTATTCGTTATCGCTATTTTATCCCTGGCATTCGGCGTTGCCGGTGCTAAAGACTTCCAAAAGTACGGCTGTGGTGAACTGATTACCTTCCATAATTCTGGTGACCGTGTTGGTGGAGACGACATGGCTACTGCTACAGTAATTCCTGGCCTTCCTTATTCTGACATTGGTAACACAAGTGCTTTTACCAATCTTTATGATGTAGCTTGCCCTTACACAGGATCAACTGCTCCAGAAGTAGTTTATTCATTTGAAGCAGTTACTGACTGGACTGTAGATGTTACTCTATGTAATGCTTCAGATTTTGATACCAAGTTGTACATTTCTGACAGTCTAGGTAATGTTGTTGGCTGTATTGATGATGTATGCCCAGGTTATCAATCTGAGCTGATTGGTGTTTCACTTGCTGGTGGAGATACCTACTTCTTCTTTGTTGATGGTTATGGCACAGCTGCTGGTAACTACTCATTTGATATCGATGGTACTCCTGGAACAGTTCCTCCAGAGCCAGGCGAGACTTGTGAAACAGCATTGGTTGCTATTGAAGGCACAAACTTTGCTCCTTTCCAAACTTGCTACTTCACATACACAACAAGTACAGAACCTGGTACACTAGTTATCAGTTCTTGTCTTCCATACCAAACAGTAGATACTAGCTTGTATGTGCTGGATGCATGTGAAGGCACTGTTGTTGCTGAATCTGACGATGACAATCTTGGTTGTGGCGAAGCTGGAACATTCAATTTTGCTTCAACTGTATCATTCGAGGCTCTTCCACTAACAACATACGTTCTTTTCTGGGATGGTTACTGGTCAACAGCTGAATTTGATTTTGTTGTACAAGAATGGGTCGGTAGCGTAGCAAATGATGACACATCATTCGGTGCTGTTAAAGCTATGTTCCGCTAGATTTGATTTGTTAGGACGCGTTTGCGACACTTTTTAGTCGCGTTGAGAAGCCCCGGCCCAAGTGGTCGGGGCTTTTCAATTGTTTGATAGTTCTGGATAGTTGGTGATTATCCCATCAACATTCAGGCTTTTCATTTTAGCAAAATCTTCCTGTTTGTTAACTGTCCAGCAATACAGTTTCTTCCCATCCTCATGCAAAATCTCAACCAGCTCAGCAGTTACAGAATCATATCTGAGAGACAAGTGAGATGCATTGTATTTGTCAAGCAGGGCAAGTGGATCATTTGCGGTTCTGGCAATAACCCCAATCTCATAAGGCAGATTCTTTATCATTTCCAGAATTGACAGTTCAAAAGATTGAACATGCAGCTTGAGTTTCGTTTTGTACGGATTGAGTAACTGGTTGAGCAGCTCGGCATTTTGCATCGATTTTATTTCAATAAACATTGTCATATTCAAGAGTTCAGGAAGTGCCAGTACATCTTGCAGAAGAGGAGCGTTGCCGGGGGAGTCCTGCTGGTCGTGGTGAACGTAAAATTTGTTGCCGTGTTGATGGATGTCCAGCTCAATGCCATCGGCGTTCATTTTAGAGGCAAGCTTAAATGCTTCTATACTATTTTCCGGTGCATGGCCACTGGCTCCACGATGTGCAAGTACAAGTGTCATAGTTTCCTGCTACTTTACAAGTCTGCAACCAAGAGCAATCGACAAGAATTTTATTTCTTCAGAGTCAGCTCTGCTGGTCAGCACACAAGGCGCCGATGTGCCAACAACCGCAGCGGCAAGTCGGCCACCTGAAAGCAGAGTTGAAGATTTATAGAAAACATTTCCGGATTCAATGTTGGGGAAAATCAGGATGTCGGCATGGCCGGCAACAGGGTTATCTACACCTTTGATTTCGCAAGCCTCAGGTGAGAGTGCTACATCAAGAGCAAGTGGGCCATAGACTATTGCGTCGTCGGAATCCCAGCTGTCGGTTATCTCTTTTGCCTCTGTAGTTGCAGGCATATGTAACGATACTTTTTCGCTGGCAGCAAGCAGTGCAGCTTTTGGCTTTTCAATTCCAAAACTGTGAGCAGCATCAATGCAGTAGCGCAGAAGTTTCTTTTTAATTTCCAGGTCAGGAAGCGGGATTATAGCAACATCGCTGGCAAAAATAAGTTTGTTATAAGCAGGCAGATCAAAAACTGTAATATGTGTCAGGACATTTCCTTTTGGCAGAAGTCCTGCTTTTTTATCCAGAATCAGGCGCATGTAATCTCCAGTCCCTATCAGGCCTTTCATCAGGACATCGGCATCACCAGAGTGGATCATGTTTATTGCTTTTGCTCCAGCTTCAAGCACATCTGGTTCATCGATTATTTTAAACAACCCGGGGTCAATGTCATATTCTGAACAGAGTGACTCGATGCGTTTGCCATCGCCAACCAGAATCATTTGTGCGATGCCTGTTTTTGAGGCGTGAGCTGCAGCCTGGATTGTATTGGGGTCATGACCTGCGGCAACAACAACTCGTTTCGGTTTTTCGCCGCCAAGAGATAGAGTCAATTGTTCAAGAGTAGTTATCGATGGCATTATTCACCTTTTTCACTGTAATTCAGTGCTGGTTCCTGGTTGTTCAATACTCGCAGTGCACCTTTTGCAAGAGCATGCATTTCGTTTTCACCTGGGTAGGCAGTAACACCACAACCCATGGCAGAAGTTGCATCAGCAATCCGATTGACAAGTTGCTTGCTTCTGGCCATTCCACCGGTCAGCAGAATCTGGTCAACTTTTTTGCCACTGAATGCAGGTAATAATCCGGTAATGCTTTTTGCAAGTTGATAAATCATTGCATCGTAAACTTCAATTGCTTCCTGATCTCCATCTTCCACACGCTGTTCAACTTCACGCAGGTCAGCAGTACCAAGCAGATCAATCAAACCACCTCTGCCTTTATTCAGTTGCTTCAGTTCAGCATGAGTCAAATCACCTGAAAAACAGAGGTCAATCAGCTGGCCAGTAGGGATACTTCCAGAACGTTGAGGCGAGAATGGGCCTTCACCGTTGAGGCCGTTATTTACATCGATGTATCTGCCTTTACAATGTGCACCAACTGTAATTCCGCCACCCATATGACAAACTATCAGGTTCATTTTTTCGTAAAATGTTTCCGATTCTTCAGCATACCGTCGGGCAGTTGCAATCTGGTTCAAGGCATGGCTGATGACCTGTCGTTTGATTCTTTTGAATCCGGTAATCAGCATGTCTGGCCTGACTTCATTCACAACTACGGGGTCAGTGATGAATGCGGGCAAGTTGCGTTCGCGAGCAAGTTCATCGGCAATCAGTGCGCCCAGGTTTGAGGCATGGTCGCCTCGTTTGCCATCGAGTAAGTCATCCAACATCTGTTGGTCGATGGCATAAGTGCCGTGTGGAATTGGTCTGACCAGTCCACCTCGAGCTGAAATTGCGTCAAGGTCTGTGCGCTTGAATCCATGCTCACGCAGAGCATTCAATACAACTTCTTTTCTGAATTCATATTGTGCAGTAATCGGTTTTCCTTCAAAAGGTTTCAGCTCTTCTGCTGAGTGTTGAAGTTCAACGGAAAACTGTTCCAGGTCACCTTCAAAAACCGACATCTTGGTGGAAGTTGATCCCGGGTTAAGTGCCAGAATTCTGTGTCGAGGGAAGAATGTGTCTTTTTCAGTTCTTGTCCATTCTCCGTAACGTTGCAGGCGTAACAGGTTGGCTTTTATTGCAAGCAGACAGTCTTCACTTGTAGAGTCCATGGCCATTTCTACACCACGGAACCTGATGCCGGAAATGACAGGAAACTTTTTGGCATCGGGGTAGCGAGTGGAGTAGAGGTGATACAACAGGTTCCCCATATCCAGGTTGGGAGTGATGATGACATTGGTGCGACCTGTGTATGGGTCTTCTTCGCCGTGGTCGTAATACATTGCAGATCGATGTGAAAGTGCACAGCTTATTTTAACTTCACCCTCAATGTGAATTGAGCTGTATCTGTTACCACGATCAATTCTTTGTTGTAAAATTTCAGGAAGTTGCTTTGTAGCATCGTGAACCAGTTCAGCAGCTGGTCCTTCATCGCTACCTTTATGACTGTACGATGTAATTGCGCCATAAATTACAGGTAGTTCCTGTTGTGGAATGATATCTCTGGCAACTGCACAAGTGGAAACAGCAATATCGGCAAGTTTTTCAGGAGTCATTTCTGCATTAACACCAACGTCACCAAAGATAACAATATTATGTGGGAAGATTCCCTGCGGGTGGTCAGGTGGCAGAACAAAAATGCCGACTTCGCACATTGTGTCGCTTACTTGCAGGACACGCAACATTGGTCGGAAAAACTCTTTTGGCTTGTGAGTCAGGCCACCAACAACCATATCGGCGTGACCTTCTTTTACTGCCATGATTCCAAAGCGGGCAGGGTCTTTCAACAACTCCAGAGCAGCATCTTTATTTGCAGCTTTTCGTTTATTATCAGGCAGGGCAATACATGCATCAGCCAATTCATTCAGCAACTCCGGATGTTTTTCAATTTCAACATAGGCCGCGTTGGTCAGAGTGAATTCTTTGCGGGAGTCATCGATATTTTCCAGTGTGGAAGCTACTTCGCGCACTTCTTTTTCCGATGCCATAAATACCAGTCTGGCAAAACGGGATAGGTAGCATGAAGCTTCAACAATCCGCGAGTCCAGTGGTTCAGTAAGGATAACCGTTGGACGGTTCTCCTGGCGCTTGAGAATCTGTTTATCGAGTGCGTTTCCAATATCGAACATTTTACCCCTCCAGGGTGAAGTAGATGGTTTAAATGTGGTTACTGGGTGAGCTGTTTTCAAGGCTCTTAAATACAAGACTAAACTGGTTTTATCTACTTGACACCTAAATTCGGCCGGTATAGGTTTAACAATGTGACATTTTTGTGACAAGTGTTCTGATATAATTTTAACAGGTTGATTTGTTGATAACACAGATTCAGCTGGAGGCTTAGGTGCAACAGAATTTCAAGTCATCGTACAATGTACATGTAGTCAGAATTCTCCTGACATTCGTGGGCATGATAATTGTGGGCTCTTTATTGAGATCACTTCTACTGCCATCCGAGTTTGGAGATTATGGTCACTACAGGCCCGGGGCTGTCACTGAAGAAGCAAACCGGGAGATGAGAAATAAAACCAACGATTCCTGTCTTGACTGCCATTACTTCGTCAAAAAAATACACCTTAAAGGAGTTCACGAGGTTGTGTCTTGTGAAGTCTGCCATGGTGCATATTCAGATCATGTTAAAGATGGCAAAGTTATTGGCGAGATGCCTGTTTACAGAGGCGAAGAAATCAAATCGCTTTGCCTGCGTTGTCATAACAAAATAATTAGAGCCAGACCTCCTGAATCTATTAAAATGATAGCAATGCCTGAACACCTTGAAGAAAAGAACGTGCGTACTGACCACGTTTGTAATCAATGTCACCATGTACATGCACCATATAAATGGATTAAGGAAGCAAGAGAAATGATGGGTCTGCCAGAAAAATGGGAAGGTGGTTCATCATGGAAGAAATAACCAAAATCAAAAAAGAAATTGATCTAGATCGTAGAGGCTTCATAAAAAAAGTTCTGAGTGGCGCAATTGGCGGTTCACTACTTTTGGTTATGCCAGCTACTGCCAGGGAAATTGCAGAACAGATTCCTGGTATGAAAGAACAGACAGATCTTTTTATTGCTGATAAAAAATTCGCTTTTGTTGTTGATATTACCGGTTGTATCGGTTGTGGATCTTGCTGTATTGCAGACAAAAACGAATACCAGGTTCCAGATGGTCATTACAGGACTTGGGTAGAGCGATACATTATTGACGATCACGATGAAGTATATGTCGATTCACCAAATGGTGGTCTCGATGGCTATACTGAGCCAAGGGATGACATTAAAAATCCTATTCGTGATACATTTTTTGCACCAAAACTGTGCAATATGTGTGAAAACCCGTCCTGTGTTCAGGTTTGCCCAGTAGGAGCAACTTTTAGAACTGAAGACGGGTTTATTCTGGTTGACGACAAACGATGTGTTGGCTGTTCATACTGTGTTCAAGCTTGCCCTTATTCAGTTCGATTCATCAATCCAGTTAAACATACCGCAGAAAAATGTACCTGGTGTTACCACCGGGTTCGTCAGGGAATGCTCCCTGCCTGTGTTAATGTTTGCCCAGTTCACGCCAGAAAATTTGGCGACCTGAATGATAAAAGTTCAGAAGTCTACAAGTTATTGCATGAGCCGCATGTAATATCGGTTCTGAAGCCTGATATGGGTAACAAGCCATCCTTACATTATCTTGGTTTGAGAAGGGAAGTGATCTGATGCACGAGATACTTGCAACTGCTTCAGGTGCTCTGGGATATGTCTTCCCTAATGATCTTCATGTTCACTGGAGCTTGATGATCGTACTTTATCCATATATTACAGGTATTGTTGCCGGTGCATTTATTGTGTCGTCACTTTATCATGTTTTTCATATTAAAGCCTTGAAACCTCTTGCTAAATTTTCGCTCTTGTTTGCTTTTGCGTTTTTAGCTTGTGCAACATTGCCGCTAATGATGCACCTTGGGCAACCAGGCAGGGCAATGAGTATGTTCCTGACGCCTAATCCCTCTTCGGCAATGGCGGGATTTGGTTACATTTACACAGCATATGCTTTTGTTCTGGCTTTGGAAATTTTCTTTATCTATAGAGTTCATCTGGTGAAACGTCGACAGGAGACAACCGGATGGCAGCATGCAATGTACACTGTATTTTCTATGGCAAGTGATAACCTGTCAGAACGATCACTGAAACTTGATCGCAAGATTATTTCCTTCCTTGCTGCTATTGGTATTCCGATGGCCTGTGTTCTACACGGGTACGTTGGATTTATTTTTGGTGGTGTAAAAGCTAATCCACTTTGGGCAACACCCCTGATGCCCGTAATATTCCTGCTCTCTGCATGTGTATCCGGTATTGCCGGTATCATTGTTGCGTATTTCCTTCTACGGAAAATTGCAGGTAAATCTATTGACATGGATTGTGTTCGAACCAGCATAAAGTTCCTTTGGGGTTTCTTTATCGTTGATTTCACTTTTGAGATGCTTGAAATATTTTCTCACGGTTACATGGCAACAGCTCACTGGCACACTTTGCATGAACTGTTGTGGGGGCCTCTGTTCAACAGTTACTGGGTATGGCAGGTAATGATTTTATCAGTTATTCCGTTCCTGTTGCTTGGTTACGTGAGCATAAGAAAAGTCAGCGATTCGTTGCTGAGAATTATCGCACCTGTGGCATCTGTAATGATTTTATTACAGGTTCTTCTGATGCGTTGGAATGTTGTTATTGGTGGTCAGTTGATGTCCAAGAGTCAGAGAGGTTCTGTCGATTTTCAGCCACACTGGTTTGAGAAAGAGGGAATATTTCTGTCCATGGTGATTATGGTATTGCCAATAATAATTCTGTATGTAATGGGGAAAGTTTTTCCCTTTTGGCATGACGACAATCAATCAGAAGTCTGATTGATGCTTCGTAGTCGTCGGTAGTGTTGGATAAAGGGAGAACTCATCACTTAAGATGGGTTCCGAAAGTTAGTCACTCCAGGAGGAACTGTATGAAACAGTTTAAGCAAGTACTTGGCTTAGTCGCTTTATGTCTCTTGATTGCTAGTATGGCTTTTGCCACTACAACAGCATCAAAAGATGTAACCAGCGCCAAAAACCAAGAAGAAAACACAAAGTGCCTTAACTGTCACTTGAAAGAGAATAACTCACTGGTACAACAGTGGAAAAATTCTCCTCACGCCGCATCTCAAGATGGTGCAATTGGTTGCTACAGTTGCCACGCAGCTGAAAAAGATGATGTAGCTGGTTATGAGCATGAAGGTGCATACATCAAGACAATTCAATCTCCAGCAGATTGTGCTTTCTGTCATGAGAAAGAAGCCAAAGAAATGGCTCCTTCTCATCACTCAACAGCTGGTCAGATTATGGCTTCTCTAGATAACGTTCTGGGTGAAGTTGTATGTTCAATGGAGTCTAAGGCAGATGCAGCTAATGGTTGCTGGCAATGTCACGGTTCCAATGTAACAATCCTGAAAGATGCAAATGGAAAAGCACTACTGAACGAAAATCGTGCAGTTATGTTTGATCCAATGACCTATCCAAACTCTGGTATTGGTCGATTGAATCCTGATGGAACTCAAGGTGCATGTAATGCATGTCACGGTAAACACTCATTCCGTTCTTCAACTGCTCGTCAGCCTGAAAACTGTGGTAAGTGTCACTTGGGTCCAGATCACCCTCAGATTGAAGCTTATACAGAGTCCAAACACGGTATCGCATATTTCTCTTCAATTCGTGAACGTGGCATGAATGGCATGAACATTCTGAAGTCTGGAAATTGGGTACTTGGTAAGGATTATTATTCAGCTCCTACATGTGCTACTTGTCACATGGGTTCAACTTTGAAATCTGATGGATCAGTTACTGAGAATACTCACAACGTTGGTGACAGGATTTCCTGGAACCTCCGTGCTCCAATTTCTCCAAAACTGAACAGAGTTATCTTTGATAATGGCGACCAGAAGGATATCCCAGGCGAGATTCCACCTCAGGTTGGCCAAGAACTCAAATACAAGAAATTTGGTCTGGTTGACGGCAAATGGAAAAAAGTACCAACTGAAGCTGAAGTAGTTGAAGTAATCAGTTGGGAAATGCGTCGCGATGACATGAAAATTGTATGTAAACAATGTCACGGTGTTCAGGTTGTAGATAACTTCTACAAACAGTTCGATGAACTTGTTATAACATACAATGAGAAATTTGCTAAACCTACCAAGAAGCTGTACACAATGGCAAAGAAAGAGGGACTGGTTTCCGGTTCACTTTTCCATACCAAACTTGGATGGCACTGGTGGGAATTATGGCATCATGAAGGTCGTCGTGCTCGTCACGGTGCTTCCAAGATGGCTCCAGACTATACCCACTGGCATGGTATGTATGATGTTGCAGAGAATTTCTATCATGAGTTCCTTCCAGAGCTGATGAGTCTTGCTGCTGAGCATGGCAAACTGCCAATGTTTGAAGAAGCAGTTAATGAAATTCTTGCTCGCCCTGAGCACCAATGGCGCAAAGAGGGCTTTGATGCTTCTATTATGAAGTCGATCAAGGATGAGCAAAAGAGTCGTTATAAACAATAACGATTGACACTTTTTAGTGTACTATCGCCCTACCTCGAATTGTCGGGGTAGGGCGTTTTCCCCAAGAGATAAATAGAAAGGTTTTTACAACCATGGGTAAGCAAGTTATCAAGCCGATTTTTGTTCTGTGTATCTGTTTTCTGCTGCTGCCAGCTTTTGGTGTTCTTGCACATGATCACATGCTAACCGAGAAAACTGAAACCGTTGACCAGATAGCTAATTCTGTAAAGGAACTGAAGCTTGGAATCGGGCCATATACAATTGGGGAATACCTGACTGCTGAACAGGTTGAACTGGCATATAATAATCTGGTTGCAGATTCCTATGCCGGGACAAAAAAGTTTTATGTCGATGATTATTTTGTAATTGTTGATGAAGAGTCAAATCTGACACTTGCCATCTATAAACAACAAGAAGATGTGCGGGCAGATGAAGTGAAGAAGATGGTCGGCTTTCTGATGGATAAATTTGATGAGCCAACAACAATGGCTCATGAAAAAATTATTTACTGGGCTTTTGGGCCAGCTGGAGTAATTAGCACACAAACTTATGATGACTCAAAAGACACCGGTGAGCTTGACATACTTGCAACGGTTAAGTTCAGCTCAAGCCTGGAAGTAAGCCCAGGAATGAGTAATGAAACTGTTGAAGAAACTGCATCAATTTATTTCATCATAACATCTGATTTGTTGTTACAGAAGTTTATTGAGCAGTAGAATTGGGCTGTTACAGAATTTGAGAGGAAAGCATGTCTATTGAAAGTGCTCCTCAGGGGGTACATCGGGCATCGGTCACTGAATCCCTCAATGTCCTTTATGATAAACAGGGAAGATGCCTGGACTATTTAAGACTCGCGGTTACTGATCGTTGTAACCTTAGGTGTCAGTACTGCATGCCTGAAGAAGGCGTTCGTCAGTTTAAACATGACGACATACTTTCTTTTGAGGAACTGCACCGCCTTGTCTCAATATTTTGTGATTTGGGTGTTAAGCGTGTAAGAGTTACTGGTGGAGAGCCGCTGGTCAGACATGGGGTTATTGAGTTTCTTTCTCGAATCAACCAACTTCCAACCCATCCTGAAATCCTGCTTACTACAAACGGTGTATTGCTGCAGGACTGTCTGTCTCAAATAAAAGCTGCCGGAGTGAACCGCATTAATCTAAGTCTTGATTCCCTTGATCGTAAAACATATCAAAAAATATCCCGTCGTGATTCTCTGAATAAAGTTTTGCCATTGCTTGATTCCATACCAAATGCAGGGATGGAACTAAAAGTCAATATGGTCATTTTGCCCGGAATCAATGACCACGAGATTCCGGATTTTGCCAGGCTTTCACATAACCATGCCTTGCAAGTTCGATTTATTGAACCGATGCCATTTGATGGATGTGGAGATGTCTCTCCCTACGATGGTGATTGTATCCTGGATAAACTTTCTGAACTTGGTCAGCTTGACTCTGTTGCTGAAAATGGAAGCAGGGTTGCTGAAACTTATAAAGTTGCGGGCTGGCAGGGGACAATTGGAATAATCCGTGGCCACAAAAGAACATTTTGTAATTCATGCAATCGTTTGCGTATTGATGCACAGGGAAGGTTTCGTAATTGTCTCTATGGTGAACCGGAAGCTTCACTGAAGGAGCTAGTCAGAAAAGGTGAATCAAATCAGGCAATTAAAAATGCGATTTGTGATGCTGTTGGCAGGAAATATGAAGATGGAATTGAAGCTGAACGGCTCCGGGAAAATAAAAAATGCGAGAGTATGGCAAATATAGGTGGTTGATGCTTGCAGCTGGCAGCTTGAAGGAGAAACAATGAAGATTGAAGCAGTTTGTATCAGCAAAACAAAAGGTATTGTAAAAACACCAGTTCCTGAAATTCTTCTGATAAAAGGTTTTGGCATTGACGGTGATGCTCACGCTGGTAAATGGCATCGACAGGTTTCATTGCTGGCACGAGAAAGCATCGATAATGTCAAAAAAATACTACCGGATCTTGAAGATGGTGCTTTTGCCGAAAATTTGATTACTTCAGGAGTTGATTGGCGTAGAGAAGCTTCAGTTGGTGATATTGTAAGTGTTGGCGATACTGTTATGATGGAAGTTACTCAGATAGGCAAAGAATGTCACTCCGCTTGTGCAATCGGAGTAGCTACCGGAGACTGCATAATGCCTCGTGAGGGAATATTTTGCAAAGTGCTTGTTGGAGGTGCGGTAAAAGCTGGAGATTCCTTAAGGCACATGAAGGCTGCAAGGAATGAGGCCTGATGTGAAGAGCCAGGTTGATGCAGTTCTGCTGGCTGGAGGCTTGTCAACTCGATATGGCCAGCCAAAAGCTACAGTATCCTGGCGAGGTCGCACATTATCTGAACATGTACTTGCTGCATTGCCTGACCAGACCAGCAAAACCATTCTTGTTCTACGCAATCCCAGTGATCCAATTCCCATTACTACAGACTTGTTGACACACGATAATCCATCTGCACCGGAAGGTCCTTTGCGAGGGCTGATTGCTGGGCTTGAGTGTTGTGAAACAGAACTGGCATGGTGTCTGGCTTGTGATATCCCTGGAGTTATCCCCGATGTTCTTGAACAGCTGGTAGCTCATTACCAGCCTGGAGATGTTGCAGTGGTTCCTGTCTGGCAGGGACATTTACAACCGACATGTGCTCTTTACAGTGTTGCAGCTCTTCCCGCATTAATCAAAGCCTCTGCCGGTGGAGTTCACTCTTTGCAGGGAGCTCTACGATCGCTTGATTTTCGTGAAATGTCAGAAGAAACTGTTCGCAAAATTGACCCTCATGGTTTTAGCTTTCACAATGTAAACAGGCCGGAGGATTTGATCTCGCTAGAAAAATCCTTTTCTGCTACTTCTCAAAAACAGGAGCAAACAAATGATTGATATTAGTCACAAGGATCCAACTTTGCGTACTGCAATTGCACGCTCAGAAGTATTTATGGATGTGGCAACTGCCGAAGTTATTCGTAACGGTAAAGTGCCAAAAGGAAATGTTTTTGAGGTAGCCAAGGCAACTGCAATTCAAGCAGTTAAAAACACATCGACAATAATTCCGTATTGCCATCCAATAAGTATTACCGGAGTGACTGTAGACTTTAATCTGCACGATGATCATGTATGTATTGATGTTTCAGCAACTGCGATTGACCGAACTGGTGTTGAAGTGGAGGCTATGACTGGTGCATCGATTGCAGCGCTTGTTGTTTATGATATGTTGAAAATGATTGATGAAGGTCTGTCGATTGGCAAAGTTGAGCTTGTTGAAAAACGTGGCGGAAAGTCTGATTTTCACAAAGTGAATCCATCACGCCTGAAAGCAGCTGTGCTTGTGCTTTCTGACTCAATTGCTGCTGGTAAGAAAAAAGATCTGTCAGGCCTTATGATTCGCGATCGGCTTGAAGCTGAAGGTATGACTGTAGCTGACTATCGTATAATCAGTGATGACCAGCAGGGAATTATAGAACAGTTATGCTCTTATGCTGACAACGATGGTTATCAGTTGGTAATAACAACTGGTGGCACAGGATTCGGCACAAGGGATTATGTACCTGAAGCAATGAGCAGTGTTGTAGAGAGGGAAGTGCCTGGTATTCCTGAAGCTGCAAGGGCTCATGGCCAGGACAGAACTCCATTCTCAATGTTGTCTAGAGCGAGAGCCGGCATAAGAGGTGGCACACTTATTGTGAATCTGCCTGGTTCTCGTGGCGGCGTTTCCGATTCACTTGATGCTGTTTTCCCTGGTCTGATTCATGCATTTAAAATGTTACGCAATGAACCGCATGACCATGATCCACGTCCGGAGGTAAAGGATTGATTTCCTACGATGATGCAATTGCTGTAATTCTGAACGATGTGAAACAAATGCCTTCAGAATCAGTTTTACTTGCAAAAGCTGATGACAGGGTCCTTGCCAAGCCGGTCAAAGCTCAGCTTGACCTGCCTCGTTTTGATCAATCGGCGATGGATGGAATCGGAGTGCGAAAAGCTGACCTCTTGAAGGCAAGCTCTGACTCTCCTAAAGTTTTGAAAATGGCTGGCGAAATGCCAGCTGGAGTTAGTCGTCGACTTAAATTGAAAAAAGGGTGTGCAATAAAAGTGTTCACCGGTTCATTGCTGCCTTCAGGTACAGACACAGTAGTGATGAAGGAATATTGCGAATTTTCTGATGGCAGTGTGTCTGTCAGCAAATCGCCAGGTAAGGGTGATCACATTCGCAAACGCGCTGAAGAAATGAAAAAAGGCGATCCACTGATTTCTGTTGGCACAAAAATTAATCCTGCTGTTGTTGGATTGCTGGCATCTCATGGTCTCGATTCAGTATCGGTTTACAAACAACCAACAGTAACTCTTATCACTATGGGAAATGAATTACTGCAATCTGGACAAAGGTTGACTCAGGGGAAAATTCATGATGCAAACGGGCCCTCTTTAGCTGCAGCATTGTATCGTAGTGGTGTTGGAGTTGTGAAGCATCGATATGTTGATGACAATCCTGCTTCTTTAAAAAAAGCAATGAAGCTTGCTATGGGTAATTCAGATGTTGTAATAACTGTTGGTGGGGCATCGGTTGGAGATCACGACCATGTTATAGGGGTTCGTGAAAGCCTCAAGGTCAAAGAACGATTTGCAAGAGTTGCAATCAAGCCAGGCAAACCAAATGTATTTGGAGTGGCACCAGGTGGTGCGCTGATGTTTGGGTTACCCGGCAACCCGGTTTCAGCTTTGGTATCGTTTCTGATTTTTGTTGTTCCAGCTTTACGCAAACTTGGCGGTATGTCTGCTCAGAGTGAAATTGCGATGACTGCTGTATTGGATGCTCCGGTTACAAAAAAACCGGGGAGACTTGAATGGGTTCGTGGCAAAATCAGAACCGATGACAATGAGCTATATGTTACACCAACTCGCGGACAGGGATCCCATATGTTAAGTGGTCTGGCCAGCGCTGATGTCCTGCTTGAGTTTCCTACCGGAGTTAGTAAGTTGTCGGCCGGTGAGCGGGTTCGTATTCATCCCATCGGCTGGTAATTGGGAGATGAATTTGTCTGGAAATCGAAATCTGATTTTGGGATTTATAGTATTACTTTCAGCTGTAATCACAGGTTGCGGTCAGAAAGAGAATGAACCTCTGCGTGCTGCTGTATCAGCCAACTTCGTTACAACATTCAGGGAACTTGCAGTAATGTACGAAGAGCAAACTGGTCAGAAGGTTGTTGATTCGGCTGGATCGACAGGAACTCTGTATGCTCAAATTTGTAATGGAGCACCTTTCGATATTTTTCTCGCTGCAGATTGTCGTCGACCTGAATTATTGGAGGCAGGAGGGCATGCAATTCCTGAAAGCAGGTTTACTTATGCTGAAGGAAAACTGGTACTTTGGACCTCTAACCAAAACCCGGAAATTGAAAAGTGGCAGGATATGTTGATTGAATCCGAAACTCTTATTTCCATGGGAAACCCGGAGTTGGCGCCTTACGGCAAGGCAGCTCTGGAAACTCTTGAAAACAGTGACATGTTGCCTCTGCTAGAAGACCGACTTGTGTACGGCACAAATGTAGCTCAGGCATATCAGTTTGTTGCAACCGGAAATGCTGGAGCAGGTTTTGTTGCTCAATCTCTTGATGATCAGACGGTCGGTTCTACTTGGGTAATACCTGACAATTTATATACACCAATTCCACAACAAGCAGTTCAGATAAGCAGCGACATAAGAGCAAAGAACTTCCTTGAGTTTTTGCGTTCACCTGAAGCGATAAGAGTCATCAAAGATCATGGTTACGATGTTCCAGCAGGGAGGACTCAATAGTGAATCCTCATTCTGATTGGGAAGCAGTACGCCTCAGTATTTCACTCGCATTGATATCGACATCAATATTAATTCTGCTTGGCACTCCATTGGCCTGGTGGTTATCACGCACGAAAATAAAATTCAGGCCAGTAATTGAAGCTCTGGTTGCCATGCCGCTGGTTTTACCTCCAACTGTTCTCGGTTTTTATCTATTGCTGGCACTTGGACCAGAAAGCCCGATCGGCCGACTGGTCAGCTCTCTTGGTGGCTCACAACTCACCTTCAGTTTTACCGGACTTGTGATTGGATCGGTTATCTATTCATTGCCGTTTGTTGTCCACCCATTGCGGGACGCATTTCAGGCAGTTAGTAAACAGTCTCTTGAAGCTGCTGCTGTGCTTGGCGCTGCACCAAGGGATCGATTTTTTTCAGTTGCAGTGCCGCTTGCCAAACCTGGCTTTCTGACAGCTGCAGTACTTGGATTTGCTCACACGATAGGTGAGTTTGGCGTCGTGCTAATGATTGGCGGCAACATACCAGGTAAAACGAGAGTCTTGTCCATAGCAATTTTCGATCATGTTGAAGGCCTGGCTTATGGCAGAGCCCACTGGTTGTCTGGCAGTATGATGATTATGTCATTTTTGATTCTGGTAGTGGTTTACAGCAAGAATCGTAGTTGGGCTGGAGGTAGACTTTGACACTCTTTGCCAGCTTTGATTGTAACCTTGGAAGTTTCCGACTTGTTACTGAACTGCAAGTACCAGGCAGGGGAGTTTCTGCACTAATCGGCCCGTCGGGATGTGGTAAGACTTCATTATTGCGAGCAATCGCAGGTCTGGACAGACATCAAAACGGGTATGTTAAAGTTGAAGATGAAATCTGGCAGGATAAAAAGTTTTTTGTACCTGTACACAAGCGGGCACTGGGATATGTATTTCAGAATGCAAATCTTTTTCCGCACATGTCTGTAAGTGATAATCTGAAATACGGGTTGAAGCGAACAGATGAGTCTCGTCGTACTGTGTCTTTTGATAATGCAGTTGAACTGATGAGTCTTGAGAGTTTGTTGGCTCGCAGTACTTGTGATCTTTCCGGTGGAGAGAAGCAACGTGTTGCCATGGCAAGAGCGCTTCTTTCTGGTCCCAGGTTGTTACTTTGGGACGAACCGCTGGCATCTCTGGACACTGAAAGCAAAGCAGAAATTCTACCATTCCTGGCTTCAGTTCCGAAAGAACTTGGGTTGCCGGTATTGTTTGTCAGCCACTCTTCCGACGAAGTGGCAAGGCTTGCTGACAATCTGATAATCATGGCCGATGGAAGGATTGTTGGCACTGGTCCGGTTTCAGAAATGCTGACCAGACTGGACCTTCCTTTAAGTCACCAGGAAGATGCCGAGGCGCTGGTAGTAGCTACGGTTGCAGGCTTTGATGAAGTTGACCATCTGACAACACTGCAATTCAACGGAGGCAAGATTCTGGTTACAGGAACCGGGCTTGCTCAAGGCAGCCAGGTTCGATTACGGATTCAGGCGCGTGATGTGAGTCTGACTCTTGAGCCACAATCAGGAACCAGTATTCTGAATGTCCTGCCGGTTACCATTACTGAAATTGCCACTGAGAACGATGCTCAATATCTGGTCCGCCTGGATTGCAACGGAACTCCACTTCTGTCGCGCGTGTCTCATCGTTCAGTCAGAAAACTTGAACTTGTTACAGGTAAAAAAGTTTATGCCCAGGTCAAGAGTATTGCGGTTTTATCGTAGGATTTTTTCGTCGCCTAAACAGGAGTCTTGCGGTTTTTGACTTGACCGCTTCCAGATCATTTTCAAATCACCATCATTGCAGGCGTCCACACATCGGCCACAATTCCAGCAGTAAATAGATTCGCTTTCACCGATGCTTGGCTGTAGGCCCAGAGGACATGACTTGTCACATCGTCTACAACCGGGGCCTGCACCTTCAACCCGCGTTACAACTAGTCGTCGTTTTGACCCAAGCAGCGCAAGCACTCCTCGCAAGGGACAGAAACTGCGACAGAACATTCGTCTTGAGATAAGATTTGCTGTCAGAATAGCCAGCAACAACAGACCCTCAACCGCAACCGTTCGGAAAAAGATAATTGTCATAATCTCTCTGCCAACAAGTCCAGGTGGAGAGAGAAATACAAACAGAGGTTTCCCCAGTACAACAGCCAGAATCAACTCGGCAGCAAGTACATACCAGAGCAGTGCACGAGGAATCGGAAATCTGTTATTGCGATGTTTGAGCCATGGCTTTAATAATCGATCGGTCCATACTTGCAGAGTATTAACTGGACATACCCAGCTGCAAAACACGTGTCCCAGTAAAATTGATAACAATATGGGTATCAACATGCCCCAAAGAAGTGGGGCGTAAAAGCTTCTTGAGACAAGGATACATTCCAGGCCTTCAAGGGGAGAGACAATCCACAATCCGCCAAATGCGATTGATTGAAACCATCCCTGAAAAAATGTGAAGTCGTAATAATTCAGAATCGGGATTACAACAAGCGCCAATATGGAAAAGGTCTGTATGCTGCTTCGCCAGCGACCAATCATGATGATTCTCCTTGTGGAACAAAATCAGGATCGATCAATATTGGCTTGACGCCATTGCTGTCTTCAATTGGACATGCATGCACACAAACTCCGCAACCGGTACAGGCAGAGGTATCGACTTGGGGTTTGAATTCCTTGAGATGGATTGCAATGTCACGCAACGGACAGACGCTGTAGCATGTTCTGCAGAGAGTGTCATCGGTTTGGGCCAAACAGGTTTCATTGTTGATTATGGCCATTCCCATGCGTGTGTCTTCCAGCTCGATTTTTTGTAGTGCGCCGGTTGGACAGACAACAACACATTCCATGCAAAGATAGCACGGCATTTTTTCAGCAAGTATCAGGGGAGTTCCGGCATTTACACCATCGGTTGCATCAAGGGGAACTATGGAGCGGTAAGGGCAAACTTCAATGCATCGACCACATCTTATGCATCGACCTGTAAAATCTTCTTCATCAACTGCTCCAGGGGGACGAAGCCGATTTATGCCAACAGGTGAACCCAGGATGTTTGCCTTACATCCAGCTAGAGGAGCAAGCGCAGCAGTACCGGCCAGTATTTTAAGGAGGTCTCTACGGTCTATTTTTTTTCTTGCGTCCAAAGGGGATTTCCGGTCGCAGTTCGCCGCTGACGATTTTTTCGATTTCATCTTCTGCATTCAGGTATGTCAGTCCAACAGAAAGAATTTGGGGGTCTTTCTGCAAGCCGTGTACAAGGTCATCCATTACTTCAGATGTTTCGGTATCTATCACTGCTACAATGTTTCCTTTAGCATCGGAGCCGTGAACTTCAACGCCTTCCATCTCAGATAACATAGTTACAATTTCTTCTCGGATATCAGGATCAACGCTGATAACAAATCCTCCGATTGGCACTTTAGTTCCTTCCTGTTTATTTGGTGGGGCAGGCAGACCAGCTGCCTGCCCCTTTTATACTACTTCTATACGACGTATGGTGTCAGGCGCTTAGGACCTGACAGTCGACGCACTTTTACCGCACAGATTTTAAACTCAGGCTCTTTTGAACCTGGGTCAAAGGCGTCTTTGACGACTTTGTTAATCATACGGTCTTCATGCATATCGTGCCAGTACGCAAATACCATACCTTCGATTGGTCCTTCGACCACTTTGGCAGGCATTTCAACTCGGCCACGTCTTGACTCGAGCTCGACCATGTCACCAGGCTTGATTCCCATTCGCTCTGCATCGCGAGGATTAACCTCAACGAAAGAGTAAGGGTTGGCCCGCAGTAATTCCGGAATACGACCGGTCATACTTGTTGTGTGCCAGTGATCGATGATACGACCCGTTGAGAGGTAGAATGGATATTCTGCATCCGGTTCCTCATCGGCGCCCTTGTAAGGACGACTCCAAATCCAAAGTTTCTTGTCAGGATGAGCTGGTCCATAGAACTGGAACGGCTTGTCATCCTTGGCATGAGACTCTGCCATTGGATCGTATTCACGAGCAAATTTGATGACTGTTCCACCGGTCAGCGCATACTCTTCAGTTGCTGCTGGCCACTGTACACCATCATGCATTTGTTCAAGAACTCCATAGGTAGCTCCAGTAAGATCACTGTCGCGTCCCTTGGTCAGCTTCTGAGTGTACTCATCCCAGATAGCTTTTGGAAGGTCGTAACCTTCTTCAAGACCATCAAACGGAGCAACACATTGCTCAATAACCGGATCATTGAGTTCACGTGCAAGGCGTTTTGCCCATTCGCGAACAATCCAGACCTCAGCATGAGCTTCACCAGGAGCATCACAGCATTTTGGAGTAATCTGTGAACGTCTTTCTGTACAACCGTAAACTCCGGTTTTCTCGAAGTGGAAGGCTGTTGGCAGAATCAGATTTGCCAACTCTGTAGTGAGAGTTGGGAAGATGTCGGTACATACCATGAACACATCTTCACGTGCCATACCCTTGCGATACAGATCTACATTAGGTAGAGACTGCGCAGGACTGGTACAGTTAATCCAGATTGCCTTGATTTTACCTTCGTTGACAGCTTTGAACATTGCCATTGTATGGTAACCAGGTTTTGGCGGAATACGCCCTGCTGGAATACCCCAGGCACTTTCAACCTGATTACGCAACTTCTCTTTCTTGACCAGACGGTGACCAGGAAGGATGTGGCAAAGTCCGCCACCTTCTCGTACACCACCACAAGCGTTTGGCTGACCGGTCAGCGAGAAGCTGTCCGCGCCAGGCTTACAGAGTTGTCCAGTAAGAATATGAAGGTTATTGATCAGGTTGTTCGCCCAAACACCACGTTTACGTTGGTTGATACCCATACACCAGCAACTTACAGTACCGTTGCTCTTGGCAAACCAGCGAGCTGCCTTGCGAATCATATCACCAGTGATGTTGCCACCACAGATAACTGCAGCTTTTTCCGGAGTATAGTCACCCAGTTCAGCAAAGTAGGTATCCATATCAACAGTGTTCTTGCCGCTTTTGAAGACTGCGTAATCGGAGATGAACTTTTTATCGAAAAGTTTTTCTTCGATGATTACGTAAGCCATCGCATTAAGCATTGCGAGATCTGTTCCCGGACGGAACTGCATATGCATATCGGCAATACGGGAAGTAGGAGAGACGCGAGGGTCAGCATTGATAACCTTCACAGTATCCTTGTTGTCCATCTTGCGACGCATTACACGACGGAAGAAAACAGGATGAGCCTCAGCCATATTACTACCGATGATAAAGATGCAGCTACTCTTCTCAATGTTCGAGTATCCGCCAATAGGTTCATCGGCACCAAAGCTGGTGAGGTATCCACCTACTGCACTTGCCATACAAAGACGTGGGTTACCTTCAACATTGTTAGTCTGCAGGCCACCACGCATAACCTTTTGGAAAAGGTAAGTTTCTTCAGTCAGAGCCTGGCCACTACCGTAGTATGCAGTGGAGTCTCCGCCGAACTCTTTTTTCGCATCGGCAAATTTCTTTGCAGCGATGTCAAGAGCCTCATCCCATGAGATTTCGCGGAAAGCGTCTTTCTTGCTCTCGCGATATAGAGGCATCTTCAGGCGGTCAGGATGTTCCATGACCTTGTAAAACAACATTCCCTTCATGCAGAGATAGCCGAAGTTTGTACGGGACTTTGCAACTCCGCGGATAGCCACTGGCTTACCACCTTTGAGTCCAAGTTCCACACGACAGCCAAGACCACATAGTCGGCAACTACCGCGTACCCACTTGTCAGCATCTGTTGCACCAGCCTGATCTACATGTTTAGCAAACGGTAGATTCAGTCCAACAAAGGAGGCCGCAGAAAGGGCAGCAGTCTTTTTAATGAAATCACGACGTGTCATTACCATGGTTTTTCCTCCTTATTTGTGACCGGTGAAAGTGTGAGATGGGTGACATTGCCAGCAGACAACGGCGTTTTCACTATAATCGATTTTTTCCTCGTGACAGGCAGCACATCTATCAAGAGATGGTACGAGTTCCATGTCCTCGTATGTGCCATGACATTGGTAACATTTGACATTAGCTATGCCATGTGTTGAGGCGTACCATTCTTCGGCGATTTCAGGTGTCTCTTCGCGATGGCAGTCTGCGCACGGAGTGAGCATCTCCCATTCTTCAAGATCGACATGATCGGCGAGGATTCCAGAAGTTGGCGCAGTTGCGACCTCCTGGTTGTTGCAGCCGGCTACTACCATCAGAATGGAGAGCGCGACAAGTAAGAGGATTGTCCTGTGCATTTTACCTTCCTTTGCGTTCAGCGTTTTCTCACGGGGGATTGTCCCCCTACTCAACAGAACACGTGTTGATTTTTCAACACGTTTCAGGATATAGAAGACCAAAACTGTACAATTTTTAACAATCTATTACAACCTTTATTTTGCAAGCCTGTAGCTAGAGTTTGTAATTAAATTAAACCTGCCATATTTCACGCAAATGCAGTAGAGTACGCTGAATAGTTTTATTTTTTCTTATAGGAGCGAAAATGTTGAAAATATCAATTTCAAAGCAGAACCTTCAAATCAATGGCAAAAACTATCCAATTTCGACGGCAAAAGCTGGGATCAGCAGTGTTGAAGATTCTGGAGGAACTCCAGTTGGGGAGTTCATTATTATGGGCAAATTTGGTGCAGAGGAACCTATTTGGACAATATTTCAGAGCAGAAAACCGGTTGGGGTCTGGGATGGTAAAGAAATCGAGGAAGATCTGATTTTATCGCGTATTCTGACTCTTGATGGATGTGAACGATCGAATGCAAACACCCTTCAGAGACACATCTACATTCATGGCACAAACCAGGAATCGATGTTGGGAACGCCAGTCTCACATGGCTGTATCAGGATGAGCAACGCAGATATTATTGAACTTTTTGACCTGGTAGAAATTGGCGAAACTGTGATAATAAAGGAAGACGATGGATAATTTGCATTTTGTTGGAGTTGGTGGCAGCGGCATGAGCGCTCTGGCCGTTTATCATTCTCAGCGGGGCGGAAGCGTAACTGGCAGCGATAGAGCTTTTGATAATAATGAACGACAGGAAATTCGTGCAGCGCTGGAAAAATCTGGTGTTGTGATTGTGCCTCAGGATGGTCGGGGAGTCAGCTCGGACTGCGATGCCGTTGTAGTCTCAACAGCTATTGAAGAAACTATTGCCGATATTATTTCAGCCAGAAAATTTGATATCCCGATTCTGCATAGAAGTGAATTGCTTGCCAGGTTTGTATCGGAAAAAAGAACAATTGCAGTAACAGGAACCAGCGGAAAATCCACAACTGTGGCAATGGTGTTTGAGGTGTTGAAGTTTGCTGGACTGGAGCCGTCGGTGATAACTGGCGGGCCTTTGCAGATGCTTGATGGGCTGGGGAATGTTTATTCAGGTAGTGGAGATGTGCTGGTTATTGAAGCAGATGAGAGCGATGGCTCACTTGTGCGGTATCACCCGGAAGTTGGCGTGGTCCTGAATTTGCAGCGTGATCATAAGGAACCGGCAGAAGTCGCGGAAATGTTTTCAGTTTTTGCTTCGCAGGTTGAGTGTCTGATTACTGCACCAGATGAAAACCTCAGATATCTGGATGGAGAAAAATTCAATCCTGTTGCTCCAGTAAGCTTACCTGTTCCTGGTGTTCATAATATTTCCAATGCCAATGCTGCAATCGCGGCGTGTGAAAAATTTGGTGTGTCACGTGAAGTCGCTTTGGAAGCACTATCTCAATTTCATGGCGTGTCGCGAAGATTTAATATCATAGGCACAGCAAATGGCGTTACAGTAATTGATGATTTTGCACACAACCCTGACAAGATTACAGCTGCGGTTACAACAGCAATAGAAATGACATCGGGCAAGGTAATTGCAATTTTTCAGCCTCACGGTTATGGTCCAACCCGATTTTTGCGTGATGATCTGATTAAGGCGTTTAGTAAATGTCTTGCCGGTCATATTCTGCTGATGCCAGAGATTTACTACGCGGGGGGGACTGTTACACGCGATATCTCTTCCAGCGATATTATTGATGAAGTAACTGGAGTTGATGCCAGGTTTGTTGAGCGAACCGACTTACCGGAAGTGATTTCAGAAATCGGGACCCCTGGTGATATGGTACTTATGATGGGTGCACGAGATCCTTCACTGACAACTCTTTGTGAAACAATTTTGGAGGCTCTGCGTTGAATAATTGGCTTCTTGTAACATACCCAACACTGAATTCGGTCCACGGTGTAACAACCAATGGTGGGCCTGATTTTGCAATCGATTCTGCTGGTGCAGCAGATGAACTTGGTAAAAGATTGTTACTCGATAAAATGGCATGGGTTGAACAGGTTCATGGTGGCGATGTGATTGTTGCAGATGGTAACGGTTGCATTGGGAAAGCCGATGCTCTTGTTACAACAACTGCAGGTCAGGGAGTGCTTGTTCGCGGTGCAGATTGTCCTTTGCTATTACTTTCTGCTCCAGGTAACGATGGGAAAGTTGTAGCTGCAGTTCACGCATCGTGGCGTTCAACGGTCAGAGAGATTACTCGTAACACAGTTGCGTTGATGGCCGGGAAGTTTGGAGCAGACCCCACAAAAATGGAGTGTATAATTGCTCCTTCGGCTGGTGTATGCTGTTATGAAGTTGGAGCAGAGGTTGCAGCTGATGCAGTCAACAGGCTTGGTGAAAATGCAAAGCAGTTTTTCAGGACAGAAAATGGAAAACTCTTTTTCGATTTATGGAAGGCAAACAGCGATCAACTTCACCGCTGCGGAGTGCCTCCCCACAAAATTACAATCTCGGGAATTTGTACAATTTGTTGTGATGGAACATATCCCAGCTATCGGCGGGATGGAATAAAAGCTGGTCGTTTTGCGGCCGGAATTGGAGTAGAAAAATGAAACGCTTTTTTGGTTCGATGCTTGGTTCTTTTATCGGCGTAGGACTTTCGCTGGTAGTATTTGTATTGATACTGGTTGGTGTTGCATCAATGTCATCAACTGATGTTGCCGAAATTGAAGATGGCAGTTACTTGCTCATCGATATTTATGGGCAGATAAATGAGTATGATCCACCACAAGATATTATCGGTATGGCAACTGGCGGTGAAGCTGAAACTCTGCAACGAATTCTGAGTAATCTGGAAAAAGCGGCAGTTGACAGCAGAATAGAAGGCGTTGTTTTCAAGCTTTCATACAACAATAGTTTAGGCTGGGCAAAGCTTCAGGAAATCAGAAATGCAATTGATCGTTTTCAATTGACCGGCAAAAAAGTCAAGGTCTGGTCAGACAGTATGAATCTTGGAACGTTGTATCTGTCAGGAACTTGTGATGGAACGTATATGCCTCCATCGGGAATGTTGAATTTCCAGGGTCTTTCAAGCTGGTCTATGCATTTAAAAGATATGATGGATAAACTTGGTGTAGAAGTACATCTGCATAAAATCAAAGATTATAAATCGGCGGCAGAGTTTTTCACTGAAAGTGAAATGACCGATGCGGCTCGTGAGATGAAAACCTGGATGCTTGAAGAAGTATGGGATCAGGTAATTCCTGCTATTGCAGAAGAGCGCGGGCTGACAGAAGAGAAGATTCTGGAGCTGATGCAGTATGCTCTGTTCCAGGTGCCTGAAGGTGTTGAAGCTGGACTGATTGACGGGGCTATGTATTGGCAGGAGTTTGAAAAAACTCTGGTTCCGGATGATGAATTCATAACAGTTTCCCCATCTGCTTATGCAACTGTAACCAGGCATGAACTTGGTCTTGAAGGCGATGGCTTTATTGCTGTTGTGCATGCTCAGGGAAACATCGGTGGCAGGGAGAGCAGAGTGGACCCGATGCTAGGACTGATGATGGGTCATGAATCGGTTTGTGAAGATCTGAAAAAGTGCAGAGAAGATGATGGCATTGATGCAGTTGTATTCAGGGTTGATTCTGGTGGTGGCGAAGCGCTTGCAAGTGACTTGATTGCTCATGAAATCGATTTGCTTTCACAGGTAAAACCAGTGGTTGTATCTATGGTTGATGTGGCAGGATCTGGTGGTTACATGATTGCCTACAAAGGCACAAAAATGATTGCAGACCCGTTGACAGTCACCGGTTCAATCGGTTCAATTAACGGGTTATTCGTAACTACCGGTTTAAATAATAAAATCGGCATAGGCAAAGACTATGTTGAAAAAGGACCAATGGCTTTATTGGGTAATGACGTTCGCACGCCAACAGAAGAAGAGTGGGACAGACATACTGATGCTCATTGGAAGAGTTTCAATACCTGGCTTGCCGATGTTGCAGACTACAGAGGTATGGAATTTGCCGATGCTGAAAAGCTTGCTCACGGCAGAGTATGGACTGGAAGACAAGCAACAGCTAACGGTCTGATTGATGGTGTCGGCGATCTGCACGATGCAATTACAATGGCTAAAGAGCTGGCAGAACTGCCAGTGGATCAGAATGTTGCTTTGCTCCATTTCCCCGAAAAGAAAGAAATGATGGAATTGGTGATGGAGATGTTTGGTGGAGGTGCTGATGTGAGTCAGTCTTTGCGTAATTCCATATATATTGGCATACAAAAAGATCTGAACAATTCAATGCAGTTCATGCAGAATGGTGCGGTTAATGTTGTACAACCGCCACGGCCTTAAGGTGAATTGATGTACAAGTTTTTTCGGTTAACACACAAGTGGGCAGGAATTATTCTGGCAGTTGTGTTGCTCAATATTGCGATAAGCGGTTTTTTGCTTATAGTGAAAAAGGACTTTGACTGGATACAACCACCAACTCAAAAGGGTCAGGGTGGAGCTGTTGGACAGTTTATTACAATAGAAAAATTGTATGAAATTGTTCTTAGTCAGGATCATCCAGATTTCAAGGTGCCAACTGATATCGATCGGATTGATGTCAGACCTGGCAAGGCTGTTTTCAAGGTAAAGTCAGAACACAATTACTCAGAGATTCAGGTTGATGCAGTTAGTGGCAAGGTTTTAAGCAGTGCTACTCGAAATTCTGATTTGATTGAGAAACTGCACGATGGTTCTTTTTACGGTAACTGGGTTCATGACTGGTTGATGGTTTTTGTTTCTTTTGCATTGGTTTACTTTACAGGCACAGGTTTGTATTTGTGGTTGTTTCCAAAGCTGCGCCGTAAGCGCAGAAGGGGTTTGAGATGAAACAGGTTTTAATCTTTTTATTGTTGATGGTGTCTGTTGTTGCAGTTGCCGACGATTATCCAATTACTTCTTCCACAGTTTCAGCATTGCAATGGCGATTGGTTGGCCCCGCAATGACATCGGGAAGAATTGGCGACTTTGCAGTCAACCCTGATAATCCGGCTGAGTATTATGCAGCTGCAAGTTCAGGTGGAGTCTGGAAAACAACTAACTCTGGTGTAACATGGAAATCTGTTTTCGATGGCGAAGCATCTTATTCAATCGGTTGTCTGGCAATGGACCCAAAAGACAGTCAGGTAATCTGGGTTGGAACCGGTGAGAATAACAGTCAACGTTCAGTCTCATTTGGTGACGGTATTTACAAGTCTGTAAATGGTGGAAAAAGCTGGAAAAACATGGGGCTGAAAGAATCAGAACATAT
>JAAESD010000148.1 GCA_024229695.1 bacterium | reverse complement strand
GTTGGTGAAACAACTACCCAGTTACCTGCACCACGACGTGTGCGTTGAGCTATCAAGTTAGCGGCTCTATTTACAAGAACTGCTAAAGCGGCATGCTCGTCGCCAACATATGTGGCTGTACCAGATACGGAACCTTGGTCGTATGTACCAATGGCCGTTCCGGACAATGTTCTTAAACTGCCAAGAATGTCTTGATCAATCTCTGCTGTAATCTCTTGTGCTAAAGCGGCCATAATCTCTGCTTCAACATCAAGCCCATGCTGGGATTGTGCATCTTGTGCGGCTTCAAAAGTCCAACGAGCGGACAGTCTGCGTGACTGAGCTTCGACTGTTTGCTTTAAGACTTGAATGGATAGCCTGTTACCGGCAACCCCTTCTAAATCTGCTGTTGGGCTCGGTGCGGCCGATGATCCTGGTGCACCTGAATAATTTGTTGCGATATCAAACGGGCTGAGTGCTTCTTGACCTGCAGTTCCACCATTATCGGTGTCTGAGTATCGTACTCTTAACGTATGTATCTGTGCTACGGGTCCACTCATTGGTTGGACACCGATTATTTCGTTAGCAATAACTGTAGGCATAACCCTGCGGATGACCGGTAAAATAACCTTGTTCAATGTTGCAACGTTACCAGCATGTGAAGCACCAGCGGTTGCTGTCTCCATCAACTGGGAGCGTGTATTTTCTAAGGTTGTTTCCATGACAACTTTTTTGTTGCCTTGTAGACCGTCGCAGAGAGCCTCTTTTGTTTGTTGCCAATTTGACTCAAAAATTGCGTCTGCCATTATATTCTCCTACTTTTTCTCTGTTGTTTACTTCATACCTGCTAGTTTTTGCAGGTTTAAAATCTCAGCTTTTGCATCGCTGGTATCTGGATTAATGTGGATGGGTTTATTCCCGGTTACCACGGTCCGCCTTGATTGCGTTTCTGATTCTTTTATAACTTTAG
>JAAESD010000147.1 GCA_024229695.1 bacterium | reverse complement strand
TTTTTAATCTGCATCATTGTTTAAAGGTGGTTAAACGAAGCGGCTTCACTCGCGTCAAGGTTACTGGTAATGGGATGCTTTTGAAAATGTTCTATGGCATGACGGATGTCATTGAGTAAAAGATCTGCCATCTCTCTTGTGAAGTCTCGCTTGATAAGGATTCTCTGATAGGCATTTTTATCTAGCTCTCCTGTAAATGGATAAGCAGGTACTTGCCAACCACGCATTCTGAGCCTATCGGCTAAATCGTATAAGTTGAAACTAAGATCAATGCCTGATTTTATAGCCCAGACAACTGTGGGGATTCCTTTCATTGGGTTGCCATCGTTAATTATTTCAAATAGACCTGTTTTTTCCAATTCTTTGGAAAGATATTCAGCATTGATATAACACGCTTTATGGATAGCCTGAAACCCTTCGTGGCCAAGTCGAACGAAGTCGTAGTACTGGGAAATGATCTGACCTGCTGGCCTTGAAAAGTTGATTTGGAATGTTGGCATATCACCTCCTAGATAACTGACATGAAACACCAACCCTTCAGGCAAAGCACTTTTATCTCTCCACAATACCCAGCCCACACCAAGTGGAGCCAGTCCAAATTTATGTCCAGATGAGTTAATTGATTTAACTCTTGGCAGTCTGAAATCCCATGCATTCAACTCGGGAGCACAGAATGGAGCTAAGAAACCACCACTTGCGGCATCAACATGAATAGGAATATCCAATCCTTTGCTTTTCTGTAGTGCATCTAATGCCTTACTGATCGCCTCTACATCTTCGTAGAGTCCATGATATGTTACACCTAATGTAGGCACAACAACAATCGTATTCTCGTCAACCTGATCCAGCATTCTTTCTGCCGACATACACAATTCGCCTTCTTTCATCTCAACCTCTCTCAACTCAATATCCCAGTATCTGGCAAATTTCTTCCAACATATTTGCAC
>JAAESD010000146.1 GCA_024229695.1 bacterium | reverse complement strand
GATCTTCCAAACACCTGCATACTGGGCCGACCAATGCTGCATCACTATTAACTCTTGGTATACTCCTGCAGATTGTTGAACCTGGTACGCCAGAGTTTATTGCTGCTGCTGGCTGCCTTGCAGTGTTTGTTGGATTAATTCGATTGGCACTTGGTCTTGCAAAACTGGGTATTCTGGTAAACTTTGTCGCCGATTCTGTTGTTATCGGATTTACAGCAGGCGCTGGCATACTTATTAGTGCGGGACAACTGCGAAACCTCCTGAATCTGGATTACCAGGGCACAACTGCTTTTTTGTATAATATCCAGAGTGTTTTCAAGCATATTCCGGAAACTCACATACCTTCATTATTTCTAGGACTGGCAACACTTTTCCTGATTATCCTGCTCCGTATGCTAATTCCAAAACTTCCTGCACCATTTATAGGTATGACTATTGCAGCAACTACAGTTGCTGCTTTTAATCTCGATGAACATGGAATAAAGGTTTTGGGAGAGCTTCCCAGATCATTCCCTAAAATAACTGCTATACCTATTTATGATATGACATTGCTGGGCAAACTCAGTATGGGTGCCTTGGCAATTGCTGCTATTGGTCTGGTTGAGGCAATGAGTATTGCTCGTACAATAGCTGCTCAAAACGGCCAGCGGTTAAACAGCAATCAGGAATTTGTAGGCCAAGGTCTCGCCAACATCGCAACCGGTTTTCTTGGTGGTTACCCAGTGTCTGGTTCTTTTACCAGATCAGTTGTTAACCAAAAAGCGGGTGGAATTACACAGATCGCTGGCGTATTTTCAGGCATATGGATTCTGATTGCAGTGCTTCTGCTTGCCCCGCTTGCAAGGTTTTTACCACTAACTTCACTTGCCGCGGTTCTGCTTGTTACTGCCTGGAATATGGTCGACAAAAAAGAGATTGTCCGCATCGCCAAGTCATCTCGTGGTGACTCAGTAATAATGTTCTCAACTCTTGGTGCAACATTGCTCCTGCCCCTGGAATTTGCTGTTCTTTCCGGAATGATGGTATCATTCTCAAGGCACTTGCTTAAAACATCCACACCAGACGTTCATGAAGTTGTTCCCGATGAAAACTTTCACCACTTATTGAAAGTCAGAAATCGACGCCAGATGTGCCCTCAAATGGGACTGATCGAAATTGAAGGGTCTCTATATTTTGGCGCAGTTGCTCATGTTGAGGATGAGATTCAACGAATACTTAAACGTTCTCCAGGACACGTTTTCCTGCTGATGAGAATGCATCGTGTAAATCACATTGATGTCAGTGGCGTCCATATGCTTGAATCTGTCATCGGACAAATCAGAGAAAAAGGTGGTGATGTTTACTTTGATGGAGTTCGCTCCCGTGTTCTGCACATGATGAGTGTTAGTGGTTTTATGAGATTCCTGGGGCATCGAAATATTCTGCGCAAAGAAGATCCAATCGGATTCATGTTCCACAAAGTTCTGCATCCTGGAATCTGTATTTACGAATGTGAAAAGCGAATTTTTGCTGAATGTCAGGCTCTGCCAAAACATGCTGAGAGTGTTGACTATAATGAGATTGCCAGAATTGCAGAAATTCCTGTTCACGAAGTCCCGGTTGCAGCAATAAAGAAAATGCTAGCAGACAATCCTGACTCTGTTCAGCTTTTGGATGTGGGAGAAAACAGAGAGTTTGCCCTTAGTCACATTGCTCAAGCAACAAACCTTCCGCTACCAATGCTGACTTCAAGCCAAGACAAGATTTCCAAAGACAAACAGGTTATTTTGATTAGCAGAGTTGGCCGACGCAGTATTCTGGCATCCCATATTCTACACAATATGGGATACGAGAACATAATGGTCGTGCATGGCGGAATGCTTGCCTGGCAAGCAGCTGGTTATCCAACCTCTATTGAGTAACTACCAATGTTTTGAAATAGCTACCATAGGCAGAGAAAAGAAATTATCGTCCTGCAACGGGGTCATTGCGGTCAACGAAACTGCCATAGTTTCACCAAACCAGCGTACTCCAATATTGCTGAAACCATAAAAGTCATTATCAAACTCCATAAATGCAGTCGTGTTAAAATACTCGGCAATAAGTTTAGTACTGTCGCCTATTCTCTTGTCACCACCGAGCATTACAATTATTCCACTATCAGAATGTTCGTTATAGCCCTGACTTATTGACAGATTCAAGCTTCTATCATTGTCACCATTTCCAGCTATCACTCCAAAAACACCAAAACTGCCATCGTCATAGAACGTGCCATTAGCAAAAAGAGCAAGTCCGAGTTGATGTTCGTCTCTGTCAAGAATTCGATGTTTAAATCCCG
This sequence comes from bacterium, assembly GCA_024229695.1. Taxonomy (GTDB): domain Bacteria; phylum Krumholzibacteriota; class Krumholzibacteriia; order LZORAL124-64-63; family LZORAL124-64-63; genus JABIBH01. Next base: position 4,495 of record JAAESD010000146.1, on the reverse strand, counting down.
CTGAAACAAAGGCAAGTTCCCCAGTAATAGGAAAATGTGTTCCGATACTGATATTGGTATCATCACTTATCGAATAGCCATAATTCAGGAAAAACAGCTCAATGTCCCTGAAGTACTGTGATCCCGCAGGCAATGTTTGCGGTGTTGGGCAGAACATTATTGAATTTATATCAGGATCTTCAACTTGTGCTGAACAGTTGTTCAACAGCGGCCCGGCTACAATTAACAAACAGATTAAAGCTAGCGACTTCATTTTTGTCCCCTTTTGAAAATATTATCAAGCTGGTTGAGCAAATTATCAAAACTGAATTCTGAGCTGATTGTTTCAACTGCTTCTCTGCTCATCTCTGAACGTTGATCTTTATCAACTAGTAAATCTATGATTGCGTTAGACATGCCTTGGGAGTCATCAAGGTCTGTCAATACACCGTTTTTCCCGTCTTCAATCACATCTACAGTACCTTTTATCCTGCTACACACAGCAGGCAATCCTGAAGCCATCGCTTCAAGCAGAACAAGAGGCAATCCTTCATACTTTGATGGAAGTACAAACAGGTCTGCCGACTGCATCATCTCTGGAAGGTTCATAATGTTGCCAGGCAATAATACTGTCTCCTGTAAACCCAACTCAGCAATCTGAGTTTCCAATTCCGTGCGCAACTCACCTTCGCCACCAATAATAAACTTCACATCAGATAATTGTGCTTTTACAATCTTGGCAACATCAACCAGTACTTTGAAATTTTTCTGCTCAGTCAAACGACCGGCACCCAAAATAACAGGAGTTTCTTTACCTAATTTGTATTCACTACGGGTTTGTTCTATATGCTCACTAGATATTTTCTGCGGAATGTCTACACCGTTTGTAACTGCAACCAATTGTCGTTCCTGGACCTTGCCCAGATTAAGCTCTTTAGCAAGAGAGGTTTTAACTTCCTCTGAACAAGCAATCACACTTCCACATTTTGACAACATTAGTTTATATGCAAATTTTGTCAGGACTCTTTTGATACCAGAGCTTCCATACTGAAATTCCTGATTATTATGAATGGTTGGAAAACCAACTGTTACTCCAGTTATAGATAATAACAAATTCCAAAAATTTGCATGTGTCAGATGACTTTGAACAACCGTAACATTATCTGCTTTTATTTGTTTTGAGAATTTTTTATGACCATCAATAAGCGATGCAACAAATTTGAAAGGATTTGTGATTGAGTGACGATGAACATTCAAAACCCGGAGAGTTACTTCCGAATCAATGCGGTCTGCCAAAGGACCAGATTCGCGAAGCACGTATAAATATGAGGGTTTACCAGCTTTTGCTCTGCCATTAGCAATCCGCACAGCAAGTTGCTCAGCCCCACCAACGCTAAGATTGTCTACAAGTTGAACAACACTAAAGTTATTTCTGTTCTCATCTTTCAATTGGTAACCCCAACTCACGCCACTGTTTTGCCATCTCCACAGCAGCAACATTTATTCCAACTTTATTCCAATGATCATCGAATTTAAAATATATTTCTTTAGTTTTGCTTTCCTTAAGCATTGATTTACATGGATTGAGCATATCAATGCCATGAGAATTACAATAATTTCCCAGCTCCTTGGCTGGCTGGCTTAAATCTAACTTACTGATGTCATAATTGCTATCGTTTACAAGAGCATTCAGGTATTCATTTTTTATTTCGGCTTTAACAGGTATAGAAACAACTACAATTTTAATTGAGTCGGCATCTGCTTCATTTTTAATTTTTGACAAATATTCATAAGAATAATTCCATCCATCTTTGACTTCGCTAGAAAGAGGCACTTCATACGGAGCAATCTTAATTTGTGCACCGGCCCCCTCACCTTTCTTTTCTCTAAAATTATCGATTTTATCGTTATAATAAATAAAGTTTCTCAATAAAATATAGAACTCACTGTTTCTTGATAAATATTTCCTGAATTTGTAAATATTAGACACCCTCTTGAAAACAGGTTTTTCTCCTTCTTGATATCTACATAAAACAGTGCCACCCTCAACTACATATCTAGTATTTTCAGGCAATGTCTTAAAATCTTCAGCAGGAATAATCGTAACTAATACAACATCTGGATTTAATTTGTCGGCCCACTTATGATATCCCTTCCAATAATGAAAAGTTCGATAACCATGAACAGATGCATTTATAACCTGAATATTTTTACCATTAAGTTCATCAGCGAACTCATCCTCGAGTGCTTTTTGAAATGATGCCGGCAAGCTTTCATGAATCTCACACCCATAACTTAATGAAAATGAATTACCAAGAACGAGTATTCTGAAAGTGTCTTTTTTATCGATATTGAATTCGTCATTACGAAGCCCAAGACTATTTATTTTGATTTGAACATCATGGCTTCGACCACTTGATCTTGCTTCGGCTCCAGGAATATATGAAAACCCAGTAACCGAATCATCTTGGAAAATATCTGTTGTGGAATCAACACTTTGAGGCAACAAAACCCTTGTAAATACCTCAACCCACAGCAGAGACACAACAACTGCAACTATCAGCCAAAACCCTCTTTTTATTACCAAACCCATCAACAATACCAACCTTTAGAACTGGAAATAGATAAACGGTACAACAGTGTTAATCTGAAATATTGCTGCCGCTACAGCGCTTATGAAAAGGACTTGAAGCAGGACATATTTCACAGGCCTTGGTTTTGTAATTATCCATGTATGGTTGCCTGTTTTAGTTTGAGCAATATCAACTATTACAATTAACAGAGCTGCAAACAGAACGTTTCCTGCAATGTTGAATGTGTCATCGAATGCAAAAATCCCATTTATGTATTCCATGCCCGATGTGAACGAAGACGCTCTAAACATAATCCATGTCAAAGCAACCATGTGGAAAGTAATTACAATTTTTACAAGGTTGACAAGCCAGCCAACAAAACTGTTTGGCCAGGACACATCCAGTTTCTTATCGCCAAGTAGCAATTTGTGTACTGCAAGATAAATACCATGCATTGCACCCCAGGCCACCATTGTCCATGCTGCCCCATGCCAAAGACCACCAAGCAACATTGTCAGAAACAGGTTACGATAAGTCATTAAGGAACCATGTCGATTCCCACCAAGACTTATATACAAATAGTCACGTAGCCAACTTGAAAGTGAGATATGCCAACGACGCCAGAACTCTGTAATACTTCTACTCAGATAAGGAGCATTGAAGTTTATCATAAGCTCAAAACCCAGGAGCCTTGCAACTCCCCTTGCAATGTCTGAATATCCGGAAAAATCACCATAAATCTGAAAACTGAATGCATACAAACCAGTCAACAACTCACCACTGGTCAATGAACCAGGACTAGAAAATGCGTTACTGACAATTGGTGCCATGTTGTCTGCAATAGCTACTTTTTTGAAATATCCGATCGCCATTAAATTGAGACCTGTTATCAGATCATCTTTGGTCACAACTCTTGGTCTTACAACTTGTGGGATAAGAACTTTTGCTCTCTCAATCGGACCTGCAACAAGTTGCGGGAAGAATGAAACAAAAAGAGCAAAGTCTATCATGTTGCGGGTTGGTTCCATTTTCTTTTTATATATATCAATTGTATAGCTCATTGTCTGGAATGTATAAAAACTGATTCCCACAGGAAGTATCACATTCAAAACAGGTCGATTGCTTTCAAAGTTCATGAATTCAAGCAAACCAACAGCAGAATCGATAAAGAAATTGAAATATTTAAAGAAACCAAGTATTCCCAGATTTACACAAACACTGATAGTCAGCAGCATCTTGCGACGATTAACTTCTGTTGCTACATGAAGCGATCTTCCTACAAAAAAATCAACAACGGTGGATATAAGAAGCAGAAAAGTGAAGCGCCAGTCCCAGGAACCGTAGAAGAAATAGCTGGCTAACAGCAAAAATAGATTCTGGTGCTTATGGTTAAGTCGGTAATAAATCATTAACACGACGGCCATAAAAACCATAAATATCAAGGAATTAAATAACATCTTGCAGTTTTCACCCTGGTTAAGTGGTTGAGTCTTATCGAACTTTGCCAGTTAGTTATCGGCAATAAAATCATCAACTCAAGAATCAATAGAACTGTTGGAACCATTGAATTTTGTTTAATTATGTGGTATAATACACTTCCCGCCAATAAGAAACAATCCACTTCCCTGTCATCCGGAGGATGAAATGCGTTTTCGTGCAACTATGGCTTTGTTAGCCGCATTTGTTTTGCTTGCTGTTACAGTGCAAGCTGCTGAGCAGACTTACTCTCTTGTCAGATATCATTTTGACTCTCTTGCCGATGAAGAGTATCTGATGTCACACCCTGAGTATGATGTCGTTTCAATCAAACATGGTGTTTCTGCAGATATTGTAGCCACACCAAAGTACCTGGAAAAACTCCAGCGTATTGGTGCTAACATGGAAGTTGTTATTCCAGACATGACCACCCATTACAAGCAGCGAAATCAAACTCGCGACTATGG
>JAAESD010000145.1 GCA_024229695.1 bacterium | reverse complement strand
TAATCGGATTCAAAAAAGGAATCCTGGAAATATTCACAGACATGGAAACAAATAGAAAAGTCTTCAAGTCTTTTTAGGAGAGCATAATGGAATGGAAACAAAACTGGGAAACCATCAGAGAGTATGACGAAATCAAATTCGATTTTTTTGAAGGCATTGCCAAGATAAGTATCAACAGACCGGAAAAGCATAACGCATTCACACCACGAACAGTAGATGAGATGATTGATGCAATGAACATCTGCCGTGATGATGCGGCAATCGATGTCATCATTTTCAGTGGCGAAGGCGGCAAGGCGTTTTGTAGTGGTGGCGACCAGAGTGTCAGAGGTCATGGCGGATATGTTGGTGAAGATAAAGTGCCAAGGCTGAACGTTCTTGATTTGCAGAAGCAGATCAGATCGATTCCCAAAGTTGTTATCGCTGCAGTTGCAGGTTGGTCTATTGGTGGAGGGCATGTGCTGCATGTTGTTTGTGACCTGACCATTGCCGCAGACAATGCCCGATTTGGTCAGACCGGCCCCAAGGTTGGTTCGTTCGATGGTGGATTTGGCGCATCATATCTGGCAAGAATTATTGGTCAGAAAAAAGCTCGCGAAATCTGGTACTTGTGCGATCAGTACGATGCAACCCAGGCTCTTGAAATGGGATTGGTAAACACAGTCGTTCCACTTGAGGAACTGGAAGACACTTTCATTGAGTGGGCTAAAAAGATTCAGAAAAATTCTCCTCTGGCAATCAGAATGCTGAAGTCTGCTTTCAATGCAGAGCTCGATGGGCAAACAGGTATTCAGGAGTTGGCTGGGAACTCGACTCTGCTTTACTACCTGTCAGACGAAGCCAAAGAGGGCAGGAACGCGTTCAATGAAAAACGCAAACCTGACTTTTCAAAATATCCAAAGTTTCCTTAGTCATGAAAAACTGGATTAACGCATTCAGATTAAGAACACTGCCGCTGGCATTTTCCTGCATCATAGTTGGAAGTGGCCTGGCACTTGAAGACGGGCAATTCAATTTGACCGTAACAGTGCTGGCGTTCGTAACCACCTTGTTTCTTCAGGTATTATCCAACCTCGCAAATGATTACGGCGACTTTGTAAAAGGTACTGACAACGACGACAGAGTTGGCCCGGAGCGAGCTTTGCAGTCGGGTGAAATATCAGAACCGCAAATGAAAACAGCGATGATAATTGTTGGTTTGCTGAGTGCTGTTTCCGGAGTATGGCTGATTATTGAAGGAACAGCAGGACTCAATCCTGTTCTGGTTGCACTGTTTTCAGTTCTCGGTTTATCAGCAATCGCTGCTTCAGTTAAATATACAGTTGGGGAAAAAGCGTATGGATATGCCGGATTTGGCGATCTGTTTGTGTTGCTGTTTTTTGGTTGGACTGGTGTTCTCGGTTCGTATTTTTTAAATGCGCATAGTTTGTATTGGGAACTGATTCTGCCGGCAACTGCAATCGGGTTTTTCTCAGTCGCAGTTCTAAATGTCAACAACATGCGTGACCATGCTGAAGACAAAAAAGTTGGCAAGATCACATTGGCAGTTCGGTTGGGAATAAATAATGCAAAACGATATCATTTTATGCTGAACCTGGTTGGTATTCTGCTGATGGTTGCTTTTGCCATCCCACATCCAACCGCAGTCTGGTTTCTGTTGTTTGGATTTGTCCTGTTCATAAAACCAGCTAAAAAAATTCTGCAAAGCGATGACTTTGAATCTTTTGATCCATTTCTGAAAAAACAGGCGATGGGTACATTCCTGTTTTCCCTACTCACAATGCTGGTATTGTATGTCAGTGAGTAACGGCAAACTCACCTGGTGCAAGAGGACTCTACAGTTTCGTCAACCGGCTGGAACTTCCCGTGGCATAATGAAAACGCGCGATGTCTGGTACCTGTTCAACGGTACAGCGGTAGGCGAGTGCGCGCCGTTGCCTGGGTTGAGTATCGATAATCTGGATATGATTGAAGCAAAGCTTGATGAAGTTTGCAAGTCTCCAGATATGGACTTGAAAGAGTTTCCGTCGATACGTTTTGCTCTTGAAATGTTACAACAGAAAAATCACACAATATCTCCGATTCCAATTAACGGCCTGATCTGGATGGGTAATCCTGATTTCATGTCCACTCAAGTGGAGAAGAAAATTCACGATGGTTGGCAATGTATCAAAATGAAAATCGGCGCAGTTGATTTTGAGCAGGAATTAAAAATCCTGAAATCGATATCTGAAAATCTTGAACTGCGAGTTGATGCCAACGGAGCATTCAGTGAATCAGATGTCAGAGAAAAGTTGGACAAGTTGGCTGTACTTAATTTGCATTCAATTGAACAGCCAATCGGAACAGGTCAGTGGGATCTGCTGGCTGAACTTTGCAGAACATCACCGGTTCCAATTGCGCTGGATGAAGAACTGATTCCCCTGGTTGATGAAAGCCAGCGGATTGCAATGCTGGACAAAGTGAAACCACAATATCTGGTTCTGAAACCGAGCTTGCTGGGTGGCTTTGTTGAATCGGAAAAATGGATTGCGCTTGCGGAAGAACGTGGCATTGGCTGGTGGGTGACATCGGCACTTGAATCTAATATCGGTCTCGAAGCAATTGCAAACTGGGTGTCAAAACTTCAGACTCAAGGGTATCAAGGGCTGGGAACCGGGCAACTATTTACAAATAATATTCCATCTGCTTTGCAGGTTGAAAAAGGAATGCTCAGCAAAAGCGATGCCTCGATCTGGGATGAAATAAACGGATTCGTTGCTCAGTGGCTGAACCCCGAACCAACAATGGAATTGCAAACTTCAGGTTCAACAGGTACACCAAAAACAATCGAAGTGCAGAAAGAATGGATGCGTAATTCTGCAAAAATGACTGGCGAAACATTTGGTCTGGATGCTGGCAGTTCAGCGCTACTTTGTATGCCGATGCAATTTGTGGCAGCAAAAATGATGATTGTCAGAGCGATGGAACTTCAGTTGGAGTTGAAAGTACTTGAGCCATCGAAAATTATTGATACCAAAGCAGATTTTGTAGCGATGGTTCCACTGCAACTTGAAAACAGTCTTGCTCATCTGGACAAATTCAGAACTGTGCTGGTTGGTGGTGGGCTGGTTCGTTCAGAACTTGTTGAAAAACTTCAGTCTGTTGCAACAGAAGTTATCGAGACTTATGGCATGACAGAAACACTGACCCATGTAGCAATCAAACGATTGAATGGCTCAAATAAAACTGATTGCTTCGCAGCTCTGGATGGTGTGAAGTTTGAGATTGATCAGCGAGATTGTCTTGTAATCAATGCACCAAAACTGAATCCGGATCCGATAGTTACCAACGATATTGTTGAACTGTTGAACGATACTGAGTTCAAGTGGCTTGGCAGATTTGATAATGTAATCAACTCAGGCGGAGTGAAGATTTATCCTGAAGTTCTGGAAGCTAAGTTGTCGGCTCAACTGCAAGGCAATAGATATTTTGTTGCAGGAATACCCGATGACTCTTTAGGGCAGAAGGTAGTGCTTGTAGTTGAAGGTAAAGCTGAAGTGAAGTTTGATTCGCTTGAAAAATATGAGCGACCCAAAGAAGTTATGTTTGTTGATAAATTTATTGAAACTGAATCTGGAAAAATTAATCGCCTCGCTGTTTTAACTCATCTGCAATAAGGAAAGCCAGCTCAACAGACTGGTTTGCATTAAGACGTGGATCACAATGGGTGTGGTATCTGTCAGTCAGATTATGCTCCTCGATATTCGATGATCCACCAGTACACTCAGTTACATTTTGTCCGGTCATTTCCAGATGAATGCCACCGGCAAATGTACCTTCCGATTTATGGATCTGCAGATTCTGCTTCACTTCACTCAATATGTTATCAAACGGTCTGGTTTTCAGACCACCGGAAGTTCTAATGGTGTTACCGTGCATTGGATCACATGACCATACTACAGATCGACCTTCTTTTTTAATCGCACGAATTAGCGGAGGCATGTGGGCACTGATTTTGTCTGACCCGAATCTGTTGATCAACGTAATACGTCCGGCGTTATTGTCAGGATTGAGAATATCCAGAAGCTGAATCAACTCATCAGCAGTTAGAGACGGACCACATTTTATACCGATCGGATTATTGATTCCTCTGCAGAACTCAACATGAGCACCATCGAGATCTCTTGTCTTATCGCCGATCCAGACAAAATGCGCAGAAGTGTTATAAATTTTCCCGCTGATAGAATCTGTACGTGTCATTGCCTCTTCGTAGGGCAGGAGCAAGGCTTCGTGGCTTGTAAAAAAATCGACTTTTCGGAGTTGTGGAGAGTTACTGGAATTGATTCCCAGCGCATCGATAAATTGCAGGTATTCCTGAATCTTGTTTGCCAGAGTTGCGTAGCGTTCACTTTGCGAGTCTTCAGAAAAACCCATATTCCAGGTGTGAACCTGTTTCAAATCAGCATAGCCACCTTCTGCAAAAGCACGCAGTAGATTCAATGTCGATGCCGACTGTGAATACGCTTTCAACATCCGAGATGGATCTGCAACTCTTTTAATTTCATCGAACTCAATTTTGTTGATGATGTCGCCTTTGTAACTTGGCAACTCCACACCGTTTTGAGTTTCAGTAGCGCTGGTTCTTGGTTTTGCAAACTGTCCGGCCATCCGACCAATTTTAATTACAGGAAGTTTTGTACCCGATGTCAGAACTATTGCCATCTGCAGAAGAGCACGGAAAGTATCGCGAATATTGTCAGCATTGAAATCGGTAAAACTTTCAGCGCAATCGCCGCCCTGCAAAACAAACGACTTGCCTTCAGAAGCAAGCGCAAGCTTTTCAGTCAATGTTCGAACTTCACCAGCAAAAACCAGGGGAGGGAAACCGGAAAGTGTTTTGGTTACCTTGTCCACTTGTCCCTGATCCAGATAATCGGGACCGTGCTTCACTGGAAAATCAGTCCAGGAATTTGGATGCCATTCAGTTTTCATACAAACCCCTTTCTGATGGTTGACCAATGGTTAGAGAATATGCAATCGATGGGCGATATTCCACATGAATTTAACAGTTTCTCTCTACGGAATATCTCCATCCAACTCTACAGCCATCATCCTGGCTCCACCTTTAACGCAGGCCATACGAATAGTGTCGTAGTATGGTTTAACCAGTGGCGCCATATTTAATGGGGCTGTGTGATATTCAAGTTCTGTGATGCCATACGCTTTTATCTGACCCGCAACGATTTTGATCATAACTTCAACTTCATCGGGCAGAAGCAGGTGGTCGTACCAGGGGATTGGGTCGCCAGGTCTGAGTAGCCCAAATTTCCCCGACAGGATCATCATCTGATCTCCAGATTCTTTAGCCTGCTGATATACAGAATCTATTCGATCACTGATGTAGCGATCAATTGCAGGCAACGGTTCTTCAGCCTGGTTTTTTTCTGCAGAACAGTAGGTGCATAGAACTTTACTCATTTCAGCTCCTCTGCAAATTGTCTGATAATTTCTCCAGCCGATATTACTTCATCAATCCCGCCAACAGATTTACCGCCCACATAAAAGTCCTGGTAACTGCCCCCTTTTTTGGAAGCATTGGGTAGTCTGCGCATCGACTGAGTTGTATAGAACATTCGCATCCACTTTTTTGTTCTTGGATGACGCAGCAGTTTTTTCTCCAGACCGGTTGCTTTTGTACCCATCCGTTGCACAGTTTCATTGTTGATAACTGCAACGGGTACGCCACTGATTTTTTCAGTCAGAACAATGTCATCAGCAGATGCGTTGATGATTGCCTGGTGGTAATCAGGATGAACGGTGCACTCATTGGTTGCAATAAATCGAGTTCCCATTTGAACACCGCAGTAACCGGCATCAATCATTTTTTTAGCTTCTGCAGGTTTTGATATTCCGCCAGCACAAACCAGCGGTAAACCAAGATCACTTAACTCTTCAAGTAGCTGTTCTGCCGATTTTCTACCAGCATGACCGCCAGCGTTACTGTTGACGCAAACCAGACCATCGACACCAGCATCAACAGCTTTTATTGCAAAACCACGACCCACAACATCGTGATAAACTATGCCACCAGCTTGATGAATCCTGTCAGTCACAGCGCGGGGGTGACCAAGAGCAGTCAGAAAAAATTGAACACCTTCTTCAAGTGCAATATCAATCCACTGGTCCATTCGATGCTGATATTTTTTGAAAGCATGTTCGAGCAGAATATTCATGCCGACAGGTTTGCTGGTCAGCGATTTTATATATTTCAGGCCAGCCCGGAATTCATGTCCATGGACTGAAGTCAGAGACATCGGCTGAATCATTCCCAGTCCGCCAGCTTCACTGACCGCAGCTACGAGCTCAGGGTTGCTACACGGGAACATCGGTCCGCAGATAACAGGGACCTCAATGCCAGTGTGTTCAGTTAGTTTTGTAATCTTTTTCATAGATATAACAGTAACGTATGATTACGATTGTTGCCACACACAAACCCAAGGGGAAATAATGGATAGCGCAACTTATAAAGCTCGTCGCAAGGTTCTCAGGAAGACTGTAACAGACGGCGTAATGCTGTTTTTGGGAAACAACGATTCCAGCAGAAACTATCGAGACAACATCTATCCGTTCAGGCAGGATTCCAATTTCACTTACCTGACTGGAATTAACAAACCAGGCATGGCGTTGATGATTTTCCCCGATGGTAAAGAGATGTTGTTCGGTGATCCCGGTCATCCTGACGACTTGATCTGGAGTGGACCATCAAAGTCACTTGAAGAACTCGCCGAGGGCGCCGAAATCGCACAGTTTGAATCTATTGATAAACTTGCGGAATTGGTTGAAGTAACTGTTGAGCATAAAGTCAAAGTTCACTTTTTGCCATCGTACAGACCAGGTAGAAAATCAAAGTTGGTTGAGCTGTTGGGCAGTGCAGAACCATCCAAAGATTTGATAAAAGCAATTATTGCATTGCGTGAAATGAAAAGCGATGAAGAGATTGCAGAGATGGAACAGGCAATTGCTGTTTCTGCACTGATGTATCAAGCAGCATTTAATGTCACTAAAACTGATCTGACCGAGGCCAGAATAAGAGGCATGATTGAAGGCATCGCGATGATGGAAAACCTGCAGATGTCATTTCCGCCTATCGTTACAACACACGGTGAAGTTCTGCATAATATCACTTTTGAAAACACACTTGAAGATGGGCAGCTGTTGTTGATTGACTCTGGTGTTGAATCAAAGCAGGGGTATTGCAGTGACATTACCAGGACCATTCCTGTATCAGGTGTCTTTTCAATCAAACAGAAAGATATCTACAACACGGTTCTCCGATCACAAGAAGCAGCTATCAATGCAATACTTCCAGGTGCTACAAACAAGGATGTTCATTTAGCTGCAGCAACTGCGATTGTCGATGGATTGAAAGATGTTGGCTTGATGACTGGCGATACTCAGGAAGCAGTAGCAGCTGGTGCTCACGCACTATTTTATCCTCACGGAATTGGTCACATGATTGGACTTGATGTTCATGACATGGAAGACCTTGGCGATGCTGTTGGTTATGCTGAAGGCACTAGCAGAAGCGACCAGTTTGGACTCGCTTTCTTACGATTGGCAAAAGAGCTGAAACCAGGCTTCACAATAACCATCGAACCAGGAGTCTATTTTATGCCTGAGCTGATAGACAGATGGAAAGCAGAGAAAATGCACAGCAGTTTCATCAACTATGAAGCCGCTGAAAAGTACAAGGATTTTGGTGGTATCAGAATTGAAGATGACGTGCTGGTAACCGCTGAAGGCAGTCGTGTCCTGGGTCCACCAATCCCCAAGACAACTGACGACATTGAAGTGTTGATGGGGTAGAAACTCTACTCAACCAGCTTTAACAGCTGATGTAAATCAGTATGGTCAAAGATCCTGCCAACAGGGTAAACGTTGATTCTGTCATCCCACCAGGGTGACCTTTGGTAGAACCAATGCAAGATGGCTCGTGGGTTGTTTGCCAACTCCGGGTCATCTTTTTTTGCCGATTCAAATTCAGTCTTCAGCTCAGGATTTGCAGCCAGCATTTCTCTGGCGCGGTGCTCCATTACATAGCCTTCGATATATTCTTTCTGTTCGAAAACAGGTGCAAAGTATCCCCATCGAACTGCAGAATCCAGACCATCAGGTTCAAGGAAATGTGCAATAACTTTTGCCTGATCCTGGTTCATTCTGACAAACGCAGTTCCTGCTGGCCAGGTTCTTACTTCTGAAATAATTTCTGAATTGCAGTTGACGCGGAATCTGCCTTCGTAAGGAGTCTTGTCCCATTTAGCATCGGTAAATTTGTAGCTTGAAACTGGCATTGTTACAGGCTCTGAAAGTCGTTGAATAGTTGTGCCATGCAGTTCCAGAATGCTGATTACTTCATTCCATTCAGGTGGAATCAGGTATGCTCTTGGCAAGTCGATGCTTTTATTCGGCGAGTAAGAATTGAAATACGGAATAGAAAATGTTGCCGGCTTGTCAGAAAATTGTGGCCAGCTGCCGCCAGTTAAATCACTGGTAGTTGTTGTGTACTCAAAGCCTAGAAAATCGATCATTGTGGAGTCTGTCATGTCAGCTTTGAAAGTCAGAGGCAGTGACTGATTATTGTATGCAAGCCCGCGTGTCTCATGGTCAGCTTCTTTAATCATTGCACGCAGTTCCAGGTAATCCCTGTTCAAAATATTACAAGTTTCTTTAATAACTTCATAAGTTCCGGTTACTCGTTGTTCGTAACTTTTGAACATATGAGTTTCCAGAAGCAGGCCAGGCCTGTTGCGCAGAGCGGTGTAACCTTGTGAAAGTTTTGGTGGGGCAGCCCAGCCGGTGAGTCCACTTTTTGGGTCATGGTGTTTGATGAATCTGCCGTATTCAATCATCGGCATACCAAAGTCAGTCAGTGCATTGTTCAGCGGAATCTTGTAGTTGTTATCAATCCAGTTAGTCAATGTTTCCGGCATATTGCCTTTTGTTTCCAGGCCGTACATCAGTACGTACTGAAAGTCGGCACCATCGGATACATGGCAATCGATGAAAAATTCAGGCAGCCACTCATTATATAATTTGATCCAGTGCTGCATTTCCAGAGTGTCAGCTTTGAGATAATCACGGTTAAGGTTCAGATTATTCGATGTCACACGCCAGCCCATTTCTTCAGGGCCATTCTGATTTGCACGATTGTATTTTCCAAGCCGTTCATGACCATCGACATTGAAAATCGGCATAAAAAGTATTGTGACATGATCAAGAAGACCGCTCAGTTTGCCGTGTGCAATATCGCGTAGCAGCATCAGTCCTGCATCTTTGCCATCAATCTCGCCAGAATGGATTCCTGCCTGAACCAGAAGAACTGCATTGTCTGTTGAACGAACTTGTTCGGCAGTGAAGTTGCCGTTTTTATCAGCAACAAGAAGCATCATATCTCTGCCTCTTGGGCTGGTGCCAAAGTCTGTGTAGTGCAAAAGGTCAGAACTTTTTGCAAGGTCTTTGCAGTACTGAAGAGTTTCAGGATAGCGCGGTGTAGCAACGTTGCCAGACTGTTCGTAATAAGTTTCAAAGTTGCCGGCAGATACAGAGCAAAAAGATACAGTCAGTGCAAACAGCACGGCGATCAGCGATTTAGAAAATGTCATTTTATCCCAGTTCTTCTTCGGGGTTCAGAATGTCCATTGCAACATCAACATCGTCCTGGTCAACATAGAGTTTAATCCTGAACATTACATTGATTTGTGGGTACATACCACCGCAGTCGTCACTTTTGAGCAGGGTGTTGATACCGTGAGATTTTAAATGCTCACTGGCCATTTCCGCATCGATGCGACTGCTGTAAGTTCCAAGTACGACTAGCTGATCCATGGTGTACCTCCTGTTAAGTGTACATACACATCATACTTCATTTTTGTAATTCAGGAAAGCATTCAGAATCTGTTTGCCGTGTGATGTGCCAATACTTTCTGGATGAAATTGTACTCCAAAAATTGGCAGTTCACGATGTTCGACTGCCATCACAAGTCCACCGGTTGTTGCAGTAACTTCAAGAATTTCAGGAATATTGTCAGCAACCAAAGAGTGATATCGCATTACTTCCAATGGGTCTGGCAATCCATTGAAAAGCCCCTGCGAGTTGTGTTTAATAAAGCTGGTCTTACCGTGCATTACTTCACAGGCAGTGACAATTGTCCCACCGCAGGCTGTTATTATCCCTTGATGCCCCAGGCAAACTCCAAGTAGCGGTATGTTTTTGAGTTCACCGGTAAGGCAACTTTCAATAACATCGGTGCAAACTCCAAGCCATTTTTTATCAGGTGTACCTGGGCCGGGGGAGATGACAATTCTGTCCGGCTTTTCTGCGCAGATTTCAGCAAGCGTGATTTCATTATTGCGTTTGACTGTTGTTTCCACATCGTCAAACATTTGCACAAGATTCCAGGTAAATGAATCAAAGTTGTCCAGAATCAGCAGCTTCATTTTGCACCACACTTTGCAATTGCATCCAGTAGTGCCTGTGCTTTTGCCATCGATTCTTCCCACTCTGCAACTGGATCGCTATCGGCAACAATTGCTCCACCTGCACCTATGTAACCAATCCCATTTCTGGCAATGCAGGTTCGAATGACGATGTTCAGATCGAGTGTGTCATTATCGCCCAGCCAGCCTATTGATCCAGAGTAAATACCTCTGCAAACCGGCTCCAGTTCATCAATCATTTTCATTGCTTCAATCTTGGGGGCGCCGGTCATTGAGCCACCAGGAAAACAGGCCTTGATCAGATCGATGGAACTGAATTGCGAATCAAGATTTCCCTGAATTGTTGAAACCATCTGGAAAACGGTGGCATAGGTTTCGATTTTGGTAAGCTCAGCAGCAGTGACACTGCCGTGAGCAGCAACTCTGCCAATGTCATTTCTGACCAGATCAACAATCATCAGATTTTCAGCTCTGTCTTTGATGCTGCACGAAAGTTCGTTTTTTAACTGCTCATCCTGGTCAGCAGTTTTACCGCGGGGGCGTGTGCCTTTTATTGGCCTGCTGGTAATTTTTCTATTCTTATCCAGGCTTAAAAACTGTTCCGGCGATGATGAAATAATATCGCAATCGGGAGTGCTGATCAGCGATGCAAACGGGGCTGGATTATCCCGGCGCAAAGTCCTGAAAAGCTGCCACGGTTTGCAATCAAGCAGCACTTCAATACTATGAGTCATGCAGACCTCATAAACACGGCCTGCATTGATTTCAGATCGTATAGTTTCAACAGCATCACCATAAGACTCGGCACTGAACATCATTGTTGGGTCAATGTCGGTTTCATTATCTTGAAGTTCAGTTTCAGGTTCCAGTTCAGACAGATTGAATTCACCAATTTGCCAGGTTCTGCCACTACTGTGCTGGTGGGCAAGGATTACGGTTGGGAAAAAGAAACAGATGTCAGGAAGCCCATGATCAACACCACTGTCTGGCAGCTGCTCAATCATGTGACCGGCTTCATACCCGAACCAGCCGACACCTCCAGAAGTGAATGGAATCAAGTCATGTTCAACAGCAGCGCGACGATTTTTTATTCGCTGTAATTCAGCAAAAGGATCGCCACCAAATGTTGAGGTTGCGCCGTTTTCGATAAGTGTGATGTCAGCCAATCGATTTTTGTTTCTTTTGGCCATGAAAATGGTATCGGGCAAACCGCCACAGTAAGACCAGCCAGTATTTAACTGGTTATCCAGCAGAAATGACCACGGTCCAGCAAAATGCCGGTACAGTTGCCAAAAAGGAATGCTATGTTTTATCTCTTTGATCATCAGCAGATAGTGGGAGGGAATTTGAGTTTGGTCAAGTACTTGCCTGAAACAACTAATTGAGCGATAATGTCCATTATGATAAATGAAATTATAGTCTGGCTACTGGTAGCCGTTGTTGCATTCTTTTCAGGGAGAGTGGCATGGCGTGGTATGCGCAAATCCGATAGTGGATGTGCAACAGAAAACGGGTGTTCTTCCTGTCCGATGGCCACAAGTGGGTTAAAACAGATAGAGAAAAAGCAGGTAGATTGACAATCGGTATTTAGCCATGGTAAGATTATAAGAACTGTAATGGGGGCTTAATATTATGACTATTTCCAAAAGTATTCTGGGGTTTTGTTTAATCGTTCTTGCATCTTGTTCTTTCGCACAGATTGATCCGGATCCTGATAGTATTGGGATTTATTTCGACCAGGAAGCTACCCAAGTTAATGCCAATGTTGCGGTTGGTGATACCGTCACAGCCTATCTTATTGCTACAAATATGTCTCAAGTGGGATGGTTGGCTTTTTGGGAATGCTATGTTGTCAGTGATGCGTCTTATTGTGAAATTAATATGTATTGCGTTTCTCACTGTGGATTCAATCTTGCTATGATAATGCCTTCAGATTGTTTCATGGGCTGGCCTTTCACTTGTTCTCCTAATCCAGATGAGTTTCCTATTCAAAGCATTATGATTCTTGCAACTTTTTCTATTGCTGTGAATGAGGAAGGGCCACATGCAATTACTGTTGTGGGTCCCGAATATGGTCTACTACCATATTACAGAGTTGATGATATGTACCAAAGTCCGGATTATCCGCTTTATCCTTCATCAGGCAGTGTAGATTTGCCAGTAGCCGTGATTAATGGGACTGCTCCGGTTTCATCTGATCAATGCTCGTGGGGTGAGGTTAAATCGCTTTTCAGGTAAAGACCAATAAATCGACCTTTCCGCCCAATTAGTATGCTTAAATCACTTTCAAATCATTGACATAACTCCCTGTTTGGGGCTAAGTTCGACGGTACAATCGGGTGAAGACTATTTGTCTTGTTTTCACCAGTGTATTTTTGTCTCGTTGAGTGTCTGATATGGGGGGGGACCCTTTGTTTCGCAAGCTGTTAATAACGTTTTTAATTTTGGTTATTGCATGTTCAGTATATGCCATTCCACGCAAGGATATGGTTGCCGACGCAGGTATTATTGGAGTGGCAATTACTAATCTTGGATATATCGGCAATGGACTCAGCAATCCGAATCAACCTTCGTGTGAATATCCTCTGAATAGTAATGTTGAGCACATGTTTTTGGGTGGACTCTGGGTTGGTGCGGTTACTGCCGATGGGACTGTTCTTGTTTCAACCGGTGCTCAGGATGTATCGAATCTTGTTGCTGGTGATGAGATGCGGGAGTTCAAGGATACAGATGATCCCGTGCTGACAATGTCCAATATTCAGAACAGTAATGCATATAACCCGGCATCGTTGGCTACTAAGCATATTGAATGTTATTCCGATGACTACGTTCAACTTGAATCAGGCAATCACACCCCACTTGGGCTGAAGGTTGTTCTGCGCGCACTTTCCTGGGGTAGCCCATATGCCGACGATTTTGTAATCCTTGATTATGCAATCATCAATATTTCAGGTGCAGAACTGCGTGACGTGTATGTTGGATTGTGGACCGATACCACTGTCGGTAATACCGAGATAACCAATCCTTATGATGGCATGGGTGGAACTCCCTGGAACTACTATGATGACGCAAATGGTGGCTGGCAACCTGGCGATGTAGATGGTGACCCCAATATCTGGATGAGCTATGAGCACGATGATGATGGTGACGATGATATGGCAACATCCTGGGTTGGAAATCGTCTTCTTGGAACAGTTCCGATGGTTGAACCTGAAGAGGCATGGATCCCACCGGTTTCATATAATGCGTGGACATTCCGTGATCTGCCAGGCACTGATGACAATGACACAACCTGGACTCAAGAGGGTGAGATTGAAGAAATTACAGCTGGTAAATATCAGCTTATGAGCAACGGAATGTTTACTGTTGGCGAGACTCAGGAAATAGACTATACGGTAGCATCTGACTGGATTACTCTGATGTCCACCGGCCCATTTCCTTCAATCGCTCCCAATGATACAGTTCATGTAACCTATGCAATTACTTGTGGTGCAGACTCATTATCATTACTGGCAAACTCAAAAGTTGCACAAGTTGCTTATGACCGGGGATTTGACATCCCTGCAGGTCCGCCATCGCCTTTACTGGAATTATCTTATGATGTAAACAGTGTGATTCTGAACTGGTTTCCTGGCGATTCACTGGACGCAGAAGGCCAGGTGCTTATTTCTGATGATCCGCTCCGTTCACCTGAGCATCACATAAGCAGAATTACTGCCCGCGAAGATTTTCAGGGGTATCGTGTTTATCGCTACAGAGGTGAAACTTTTGGTGGCGATCCTTATGAGGAAGCAACACTGGTTGCACAGTTCGACAAGATTGATGGTATCGGTTTTGATACAGGATTACCTCCTTTGATTGATGGCAAACGAGTCTTTACAGATACCAGCTTACTTGACGGTTTTGCCTATTGGTATTCTGTTATTTCATTTTCTGCTCCTGATGTTATGGCTGGTTTGCCGGAATTCCAGAGTGGATTTTATGAAAACGCAATGCTTGTATTTCCTGGCCCGGGACCATCTGCTCCCGGCAGTGAGATGAATATTGGGGTATTTCCTAATCCATACAGGGCAGGTTCACTATTCGATAACAGATATGGTGAGCGTGAACTTGGTCGCAAGATATGGTTCACAGGCTTACCTGAAAACTCAACTGTCAGAGTTTACAACCTGTCTGGTGATCTGGTTAGAACTCTGCACCATAACGATGCAGTCAGCGGCATGGAGCCCTGGGATATCCTGAGTGAACCAACTCGAGCTATTGCATCCGGGCTTTATATTTATGTGGTTGAAGATCTTGCAACTGGCGATATTGCCCGAGGAAAGCTGGTGATTATCAAATGAAGCACCTGCTTGAAATCCGTAAAATTGTACTATTCATAACTGTGCTTGTTGTATTTGGACTTTGGATATTTGCTGGTTGTACCAACGACCCATTTGATCCTTCGAGTGTTGAAAACAGTGCACCTGTTGTCAGCTTTTATGTAACTTCTGATTCTCTCAACTCTACCAGTTACTTTCAGCGAACATTCCACTGGAGTGGCACTGATGAAGATGGCTTTGTTGAAGAGTACTTTGTTTCAATCAGTACTGAAGAAGGAGTGGAGGCGCCATGGGTCGCAACACTCAACACTGATACAACAATGACATTTGCAACTGACCTCAATGGCGAAGCATTTGCATATTTTCAATTGGTTTGCAGAGATAACAGAGGCGCACTGAGCGATACAGTTCGCCAACATATTCCTCTTCGTAATTTTCCACCGATAATTAATTTTGAGTCTGACTATGACAGTTTGCAATGGAGTTACGGTTCAACAAACTTCAGGTTCTTTGCCCTGGATCTTGACGGCAATGTGACTATGGATGACTCAGTTGTTTTCTGGCTGGATACTGCAGATAGTGCCCTGGCCCCGGTAGATATCAATGATCCGTTGGCAAACCCCAATATCCGCCCGGTGAGGAAACAGATTGATAGTTTGGAAGAAGGACTGTTTGAGATTGAGCTGCACGGTATTCAAAATACCGGGCAACGTACTATTACTGTTTCAGTAGGTGATGAAGCCAATGCTGAAACCAGATTTTACTGGAACTGGGAAGTCCTGCCTGCTGTTGGGCCGGTATTGTTAGTTGATGATTTCCCGGGTAATATTGATGTTCCAACTTATCATGCTCATATGGATTCAATTTTTGGTGTCGATGGCTGGTCTCTCTATGATTTGGGCGAGGGTCTACCTGATAGAATCTGGATTTTGACTGAAACCTTCCAGCAGTTTGAAGCACTTTTCTGGTATTGCGGTTCATCAACATCAGCAAATTTAAGTCTAGCAAGTGGAGCAGTTGAACTCTTTCTACATCCGGAAGATGGATTAGATCCAGGGCGATTACTGCTTGTTTCCAAAGGCATAATTGGTGGAACACTTTCATTGCCACAAGGACTTGTTCAGGATGTTCTGGGTATAAACAGGACTCCAACTCAGCCCCCATTTTATATTCCTCAGGACAAAACAGCTTTCAGCTTGCATCCTGCTCTACCTGATCTTGTACCGACCAACAATGTCAGTGGCGCTGTTGGCATGGCCGCAATGAACGGTGCAGAGGAACTTTATCAAATGGAATACTATCAGTTCTGGGATCCTTCACGGCGACCCCCTTATGAACCGTTTGTTTCAATCAGAATTCCCCATACAAATATTGATCCGGTTGCATCTGCAGTAACAACCTCATTGCAGTTGGAGTATTTCGAATTCCAGCAGGTAAACGATTTTATTCGTGGTGTTTTTACTTCTGAATTAGGAGTAGAACTGCCATGATGAAAAAAATTCTATTTCTGCTTTTGCTTGCATTGCCAGCATTGGCTCAGTACAACACAGAACGGATAACTGGAATGCAGGCCGAAACCCCTGCAATGATAAAAGGCGTAGTTATCGATTCAGAGACTGGTAATCCTTTGCCATATACCAACGTTTTTCTATCAGGAACAAACATAGGTACTATTGCAATGCAGGATGGTAAATTCTATCTCAACGGTATCAGGCCAGGTACATATACAGTCAAGGCATCGTATATTTCATATGGTACTGGTGTACAGATTGTAACGGTTGCCGCGGGGGAGATTGCCGATATTGAATTCAATCTTGATGTTGAAGCAATTTACATAGATACAATTTATATTTCGGGAGAACGCAAGCTGATTGAGGTTGAACAGACTGGTTCGGTGCACAGGCTCACAAGTGAGCAGATGGATGCTATGCCGTTGGACAATATTGTTGAGATGATTGCTCATCAACCTGGCGTAACCTTGCAGGATAATGAGATTCATATTCGTGGTGGTCGTGCTGACGACACGCAATTTATTATCGATGGTATTTCTGTCAATGATCCGCTCGCTGGTGGTGGTTATGGATATACAATTGACCCGTCAATTATTAATGAGATTGAAGTACTTACAGGTGGATTCAATGCTGAGCATGGCCAGGCAGTCAGTGGTATTGTCAATGTATCGACCAAAGAAGGAACTGACAAAATCAGTGGTAAAATGAGCCTCAAAAGAGATTACTTTCTCGGTCGGGGACTCGGATTTGGTCAGGCTGGAATTGCAACTGTTGCTGGTGCGCCAATCAGTATGGCACTTGGTGAAAGGGCAGATAAAACTCTGGAGCCTGACTGGCATGATTATGATAACTTCACTGGTCCCCAAAATATTGATGTTGTAAAAGCATCGGCTTCAGGACCTGATCCAATTGCAAAATTGTTGAGAGCTATGGGAATCAACCTGCCAGGTTCAAATTATCTGCTGCTTAGTGGGTCGATGGATATTCGCGATGGATATCTGCCAATTTATTCTCGTTCAAAGAAACTTGAATCACCTCTCTATACACAGGACTGGATTGCGCCTCGCCAGCAGAATGACTGGAACGGCATGGCCAAATGGACCTGGAATCTCAATACCAGACACAAACTGAATTTCACAGCCAGCAGGCAGGTTGCAGTAAGTCAAGGGTTCCGTCTGCCGGGTGAAGGTTTCCCAAGACCATTTATGGACAATCTTGACAACTACATGGTCTTCACAAATGAAAATATTTTGAACCAGCTGTTTTACAGAGTTGTCCGTGGTGATAACTCATTTTTCGAATTCAGTGTAGGCAGAAATTTCAATCGAATGCATGCCAATGTTCTTGGTAACGATGATTTTACGACCTATGGCCTGATTGATGCCTATCCATCGCCAGATGGTCAGGCACTAGGTGGAGCAGATCGTTGGCACGATCACTATTCCGAGTCATGGAACTTCAAGTCATCTTACTCATGGGTTGCAAATTCAACCAACAAGTTCAAGACCGGTTTTGAGATGTCATTTACGGAAATGCAACTTGTCGATTTACAATCATCACTTGGTTCACCTCCTCCTGGAAAATTAGGAATCAAGGAAGATATTTTCCGCGTTCACCCAAGAGTTGGCGCAGCATATTTTCAGGATACGATTGATTATCGTGGGATGATCTTGAATGCAGGGTTCCGGGTTGATGGTTGGGCGCCAGGCAGAGAAGTAGAAAATGTAATGGAAAATCATGATCAATACCTGTTCATATATCAGGATATGGTTGATCAATTCAATGACGACACTGTAAATATGGGTGGTACTCAGTGGAAACTCAGAATTTCACCAAGGCTGGGTATGAGTTTTCCTGTAACAGAAAAAGACAAGTTCTTTTTCAATTACGGACACTTCTCACAGTGGCCTCGGTATGCTTATGTCTATCCACAGCTGCAAGCTCAATCGGCAACAGAGATTCAGTTGCTTGGTAACCCAAATCTTGACCCCAAGGTTACTGTTGAATATGAAACCGGAGTGCAACATGAGTTTCCTGGCTTGTGGAGCATGGGTCTGACATTTTTTAATCGCGATATTTATGGTTATGCAAAATCTGTAACAATGGCCCCGGTTGACATTGGTGCCGACGAGACTCCGGACCCCAATGATACCGGTACTACTACAATTAATCCTGTTCGCTATTTCAATGGCGACAGTGCTCGCAGTCTTGGCGCCGAGTTGAGTATTATCAAACGTACAACCAAGTGGCTCAGCGGTAGTGCAACAGTTGAGTTGTCTCGTGCAACAGGAACAAATAGTAGTGCTGATGAAGCATACCTGCTTGCGGTTTACGATGAAGCTTATTCGCCAACAGCAAGTATAGGTGGTCTGGCAAGAACGCCATTGCTTTGGGACAAGCCGTGGAAAGTTTCACTCAATGCAGATTTCTCGGTCTTTGAAACAGACAGACCTGTTCTGTTTGATTGGACAATGCCTCCAAACTGGAGCATAAACTTGCTGTTCCGTGCTGAAGCTGGACAAAGATATACTTCTCGTGCTTTCAAAGATCCTGATGACCCTGTTGCCGGTGAATATATCTATGGTGACTTTAATGCAGAAGTTGGCCCAACCAAGAGTACACTCAACCTCAGGTTCAACAAGTACTGGAATCTGCCTGATAGACAGAAAGTCACTTTTTATATTGAAGGCAGGAATGTGCTGGACCACAAAAATTATCGACGGATAAATTCATGGACTGGTGACGGGTATCAGGTTGGCGACTTCAATCCGCAATGGGAAGAGAAGTGGGGAGACTGGAATGGAGAGGGTGCTCCTTTGATTACTACAGAGTCTCCGGAATATGCAAAGAGTGTTGTTAATCCCAGCTACATTGAAGATCCCAGGATGATCTTGATGGGGGTGAGCTGGTCATGGTAAAAAGGATATTATTACTGATTCTAATTACATTGCCACTAAATGCTGGCGACATGATTGGAATGTATGGTGATGAAAATATTGGTACATCCGGCGCACAGTTTCTGAAGATTCCAGTTGGGGCCAGAAGTATTGGCATGGGTAAAGCATTTACTGCAGTTTCAACCGATGGCAGTACGCCGTTCTGGAACCCGGCAGGTTTGATGAGAACTCCAGGTCGGAAAAATATTTTCATTTCTCACTCTGAATATGCAGCGGGCATTGATCTGGATTACGCCTCTTATCATTGGCGCAAACAGAATTTTGCATTTGCAATCAGTTCATCTGTATTGCAGTCGGGTGATATTTTAAGAACAACCGAATTTCACCAGGAAGGCACTGGTGATTATTTCAAGGCCAACCATTATGCCTTGGGGTTCAGTGTTGCTAAAGCAATGACAGACAGATTCTCTTTCGGTTCAACCTTTAAATTGTATCAGGAAAATCTGGATGAATATGAGGTCAGATCTGTATTGATGGACCTGGGTGTTCTCTATTTTGTTGGTTTAGGCGATTTGCGGGTTGGATTTACAGTTCACAATTTTGGGCCTGACCTCAAGCCAAATGGTTCGCCACCTGATATAGGACATGGTTATACAACTCCAGGTGACTTCCAGAGTTTTTCTGCTCCAACCAGTGGTTCATTTGGAGCTGCCTATACCTGGATGTTTTCTGATGAAGTCGGTTTTCTGACTGCAGCAGATTTTTCTCATCCTGCCGATAGTGCTGAGAGTTTCAGGTTTGGCGGAGAACTGGCACTTGGCAGATCTTTGCAACTGCGGTCCGGCTATGAAACGAATAAAGTTGAGGGTGGTTTGTCTGCCGGATTTGGAGTTGGATTCCAACGTGGTAATCTGGATTTGCAGTTGGACTATGCCATCAGTGATATGGGTGCTTTTGGTACAATTCACACACTGTCAATGGATATTGTACCCCTACTTGATAGAAGGAGGTCACGACGATGAAAAAGTACCTTCTTCTACTTTTGATTTTACTGGCTGGGTGTGGCGAAAAAATTGCGATTCCTCAACCTGATGGCCTGTTTTCCATAAGTGCTTATTATGAGGCTGGCTTTTTTGACGGAGAATCTTCCAGTGATATTGCTATGATAAATAACATATTATTTACCATAACTGACCAGTCTCTGGTTAAGCGATCTCTTGAATTTGACGAGATTGGGAGAGTCGAAGGATTGAGCAATCCCACTGCTATGTGTCGTGATGACAACTCACAATACGTTTTTGTATGGGAGAGTGAAATTAACTCCATGTCGGTTTTTACAAGCAATGATTTGTCGCCATTCGTGACTCTTGAATTGCCCGAAGTCCAATCAGCAACAGCATTGGTTACTTGTGTAACCGGTGTAGAAATCGATCCACTTGCTTCTACGTTCCTTTACATTGCCGATCCCGATTCCGGTGTTGTTCACCGCTACTCATGGAATGAAGACGGTGTCCTGTTGCCATTTGGTATTTTGTGTCGCGATGGTGAATTTGGTGCCAGAAATATTCATACTCCGGCTGGAATGGCTGTAGATTTTGACGGTATGCTCCTGGTATGCGATGCAGATACAAGCAGAAACTGGGTTGTTCGTTTTGATCCATCACCAGACGTGACGGATATAATTGGCGAGGATACTTTGTATAGAGGTACTGCTGTCAGGTTTGGCAGTGCGTCTTGTGCCGATGAGGTTGAAGCGGACTTCACTTTGGGTGATGCGCGTGAATGTGGTGAGACTGATTGGGTTGGTGGTCCCAGTGACGAACAAGGTGAATTTTACAGACCGACCTCAGTACAAGTTGATGGCAATGGAAGAATCTATGTTGCCGACAGCATGAATAACAGATTCCAGATGTTTAGTGCCGATGGCTATCACGATATGTCTTTTGGTAGTGTTGAGATAAGTCCAATACCCATACGTTTGTCAATTGTTGACTGGCGAGTAGGTAGCGGGGCAGACGATGTAAACCATGGTGCTTACCTGTTCACCATTGATGAAGAAACTGGTGCAATCAGGAAGTTCATCTCTTCAGAACAATATATTTACATAAACCAGGAACCACCTCCGCCGCCGAGCTAGAGGTAGGCCCTGACAGGGGAATAGTTTGCAAGAACCAAAGAAAATACCTTTTTATCTATCGATATCAGGGAACATTGGTGTTGGTAAATCAACAGTTTGTACGCTGGTAAGCAAGCAATTTGGCTGGCCTGCGTATTACGAATCTGTAGAAAACAATCCATACCTTGGTGATTATTACCAGGACATGCCAAGGTGGGCATTTCATCTGCAGATCTATTTTTTGAGCAAGCGTTTTGAAGTTCAAAAAGAGATTATCCAGCATGGTCTAAGTGCTGTGCAGGATAGAACAATTTATGAAGATGTAGAAATATTTGCGCCTGTTTTGCATTCTATGGGATGTATGGATGAGCGCGATTACATAAACTATCGTGAAGTGTTCAATAATATGATTTCATTTTTGAACCCGCCTGATCAGGTTCTCTATCTCAGGGCTGACCCCGATATCGCGATGAAGCGAATCGCCGAACGAGCCAGAGGCGTGGAAGATGGAATCCCCAGAGATTTCATTGTAAAACTTCATGAGGCTTATGAAGAATGGGTTGAAAAAGTTTCTGAAATTTGTCCTGTGAAAGTGATTGATGCTGACAAAGTGAATCTGCGTGACGATGAAGATGCTCAACAGGAACTGTTCGCATTTCTACAGGAATGTCACGATGCCAAAATTGCCAGAGTAGAAGCAGGAGCTGAACGATGAACTCAGGCTTTAGTCCAAGCGATCAACTGCGCGGTGTAGATATCCCCGACAGTTTTTTGCAGGCACTTCCTAAAACAAATTTGCTCTGCCACCTTGATGGTTCAATGAGGCTGGAGACGTTCATGGAGCTGGCTAGCGATGCTGGCTATGATCTGCCATCGTCACCTGAAGACGTTTACAGTCACTTCTTTCCTTGCGATGAAATCTGTCAGGAACATTTTACAAGTTTCTTTGATGTGACAGTTCCGTTGATGCAAACAGCAGAAGTTTTGCAACGAGTTGCCAGAGAAGCTGCGCTGGATGCTGCCGCGCAATCGTGTTGGTATCTGGAAGTCAGATTGTGCCCATTGCGTCATCAGGAATTGAACCTGGGACTCGATGCTGTAGTTGAAGCTGTACAAAAAGGACTCCAGGAAGCAGTCAAACAAACCGGCATCAAGTGTGGAATTATTATCACCGGATTGCGTACAATCGATCCTGAATCATCTCTGGAATTAGCAGAGCTTGCTGTTAAATGGAAGGGCAAAGGTGTTGTAGCCTTTGACCTTGCTGGTACCGAGCGAGACAATCCTGCCAAGCGACATCAGAAAGCATTTTATCATCTGATGAACAACAATATGAACTGCACAATTCATGCTGGTGAGGGCTTTGGACCAGAGTCCATTCACGATGCACTGCACAGATGTGGCGCCAACAGAATTGGCCATGGAACCAGACTACATGAAGATGCAGATTTGCTGGACTGGGTAAACAACAATCGTATTCCACTGGAGATGTGTGTCTCAAGTAACGTACTGACAGGTGTTGTCAACTCCGCCAGCGACCATCCCTTGAGATATTATCTCGACATGGGTTTGCGTGTTTCATTGAACAGTGACAACTCACTCTTTACCAGAACATCGCTTCTGGAAGAACTCCGGCTTGCAGTTGATACGTTTGATTTTTCATTATTGGAGACAGAAACGCTATTGCTCAATGGATTCAAAAGCTCGTTCCTGCCTAAAAAAGAAAAAGGCGCATTGACTGCCAAAGTATTGGACAGGTTCTATGAGTTACGAACTGAATATGACCAGAAAGGGCAGAAGTGAATTCAAGAGTTGAATTACTAAGTGATCTCTGGCAACAGAGGGTCAGCACTGCTGTCCACTGGTTGGATGAAAATGGTCTGACAGGATCTGTCGGCCTGGTTTTAGGTAGTGGACTTGGCAACTTTGTAGATTCTTTAACCGATATAACTGCTGTCGATTACGGTGATATTCCAGGCTTTCACTCAACGAGTGTTGCTGAGCATAGTGGCAGAATGATATCGGGCAAAGCAGGTGACACAACAGTACTGGTTATGCAGGGCAGACTTCATCCGTATGAAGGTCTTCCTTACGATGAACTGCTGCTGCCAATTGCAGTGCTTGCCGGAACCGGTATAAACTCGGTTGTTCTGACCAATGCCGCAGGTGGATTGAATCATCAGTATGAGCCTGGAGATCTGATGGTAATCCGCGATCATGTTGATATGCACACTGGAGACCCGCTGCGTGGGTTGTTGAAAGATAAAGGTCAGACAGTAAGGTCATTGAGACCTTCACCTGTTTACGACAGGGAATTGTCTCGACTACTGGTGAATACAGGTGCAGAAAACGATGTTGCAATGCACACTGGAGTTTATGCCAGCATGTGGGGACCATGTTATGAGACTCGCGCTGAAATTGGAATGCTGCGTAGAGTTGGTTGTGATACAGTTGGTATGAGTACTGCTGCAGAAGCGGTTTTACTTTCAAGACTTGGAGTCAAGGTTGCAGGTATTTCCTGTGTGACCAATCCTGCAAGGGAAGTTGGTCAACCGGAACTCTCTCACCAGGATGTTGTTGAGACAGGGTTGAAAGTACGCGATAAAGTATCGCGTCTGTTGCTCGCATACCTGTCTAAAATATAAGGAATGGCCATGCGTAAAACACTGATTGCCGGAAACTGGAAGTTGAACAAAGGTCCTAAGGAATCTGTAAAGCTGGTACGTTCTATCGGCATGGGATTGCATGGTGTGGACGGTTGTGAAGTGCTGGTTTGTCCTCCTTATGTTTCGCTACCTGCAGTAAATGAAATTATAAACGGTTTTCCGATTGCACTTGGTGCGCAAAATTGTGCAGACCATTGTGATGGCGCTTATACAGGTGAAATTTCTGCGGAAATGCTGAGCGAAGTCGGTTGTAAATATGTAATCGTTGCTCACAGCGAAAGACGCGAACACTATCAGGAAACCGATGCGTCTTTCATCGACAAAATTAATCTTGTTCATGCCGCAGGAATGCGTGCAATTTTTTGTTACGGTGAGAAAATTGAAGATCGACGCGCAGGTCGTGCTGAAGAAATAGTTCGCACTCAGTTGCAGGCAGTTTTGCCTCAGCTTGACAGTTTTACGCCAGAAAATACAGTTCTGGCTTATGAGCCGGTATGGGCTATCGGTACTGGTGAGACTGCAACTCCGGAAATGGCACAGGATATTCATAATCTGTCGCGCAATCTGGTTGCAGGAATGTTTGATAGCAATATTGCAGAGGCAACAAGGATTCTTTATGGCGGAAGTATGAAACCTTCCAATGCTAAAGAGTTGATTGCCTGTGCAGATATCGATGGCGGATTGGTTGGCGGCGCCAGCCTCGACAGTGATAATTTTCTGGGCATAATCAAAGCTGCCCTTTAAACCGGAATCTCCCGGAGGAGACCATGAAAAAAATTCTATTTGTGTTGGCACTACTTGTGTCCATGTCAATGTCTGTTATTGCTCAAACCGAAAACAGCTGGGAAGCTGCTCGTTTGTATGATCATCCAGACATGCCTCTTTTTAATGAACTATCTGATAATGCAGAGGTTTTGAGACTTGATAATGGGCTTGAAGTTCTGTTTTTGCGTAATCCATTACAGCCGATGGCTGCAATTATTACCCAGATCAAGGTTGGCTCAGCGCAAGAGGATTTTCGCACCAGTGGAATGAGTCACATGCTAGAACACTTGCTGTTCAATGGCAGTGAAAGAATGACTCAGGAAGAACAGTACGACCTTGCAGATATGCATGGCATTTATAACAACGCAAACACTACAAATTTCTTTACCAACTTTATGATGGTAATGCCTGCGGATGAGCTGGAAGTTGCAGTCGATTTGCAAGCCGAGATGCTATTCCACTCAATAATTCCGGAAGCCAAGTTTGAAAAAGAACGTGGCATTGTAATAGGTGAAATTGTCCAGAGTCTTGACCGTTCAGGAGACTCTGCAGACTCCGTAATTCGCGAAATTGTTTTTGGTGGAAGTAGTTTGGCTCTGCCAACTCTGGGCACAAAAAGTACAATTGAAAATATGTCACGTGATGATGTATATGAGTTTTACAAGAATCACTATGTACCAAACAATATGGTTACAACCATTGCTGGTAATTTTGAGCGCGATAAAGCTCTTGAATTATTGAATCAATATTTTGGTTCAGTGCCACCGGGAACAGTGCAGAGTGCTGAGCTTGTTCCTGCTGAATTTATTGGTAGAACACATTCTGTTTCTCGTCGAACAGGTGATTCTCAAGTTATGGCGCTTGCCTATGAGGCCCCAGCTTATGGGTCCCCTGACTTTTTCCCATTCCTGGTTATGAGTCATATTCTGGATACGCCAACTACTGGTGTCCTGACCAGAGCAATTGCTGAACTTGATCCTGAGCTTCAACCAGCAGTAGGTGTTTGGTGGGAGAGAGAAGAAGGATTCTCCAGACTGGTTATTGAACTGCAGTTGCCTGATGGTGCAGACCATGCCCGATACTACGGTATGGTTCAAAATGCATTGTCGGATGCAATGGAATACGGTGTCAGTGTTGACGATGTGCAGGAAATAATTGCCACCAGTGAAACTGAAACTCTGATTGAACGTGAACAGTTGAGACACCTGGCAATTATGGCTGCTGAGCCGATTGCACAAGGTGGAGTCGATTACTTCCTTAATTATCTGGATAACCTGGCTGCAGTAACAACTGAAAGTGTAACGCGAGTTCTTGGTGCTTACGTTGTGAACAGCCCACACAAAGTTATTAATGTTCTGCCTAGAGTTGAAACTGAAAGTGAAGTTGCTGAAGAAGTGTTACCAGTGAGACAGGAACTTCAAAACGGTGCAACTCTGATTACCATGCAGAACGAGGATTCAGATCTGTTTGCAATGCACATTACAGTTCGTGACCGAAGTTTGCTTGATGGAGATAAAGCTGGTGCACTGAATATGGTTCATCGCCTTTTGACCTACGGTGTAGGTGGTTGTGACGAAACTTGTCTGTCACACAAACTGCGTGCTCTTGGTGCACAAATAAAACTGGTTGATAATCCATATTTCCCGATGGACAACTACTATACCAACAGCAGGTTCTCGTTTATCCGTGTTGAATGTGCTGCTGGCAGTGGCCAGGATGTTCTATCTCTGGTTATGGAAATGATTCAGAGCGCTACATTTTCTGAAGACGATTTCAACATTGAACGAACTCAGCAGATTGGATCGATGGGCAGATCTGCTGGTAGTGCAAGAAGTGTAGCATCACGCACTATGACTGAAGCGTTGTATGGAGACCACCCGTTATCAATGCCTGCTGAAGGCTCCGTTGAGTCGCTGGGTAAACTGTCATATGACGATGTTCGCAGAACTTTCCGTAAAGCATTCAGTCCACACAACCTGATTTTCACAATCGTTTCACCACAGGATCCACAGACTCTGGCAACTGCAATCGAGTTGCAAATGCCAGAACGAGGTCGCGCTGGTGATAGAATGAGTCAGCCAAAAGTTACAGAAAAAGATGAGCAGATTGTAAAAGCTGTTGGTGGTCAGATGGCTTCAATCCGTGTTGGCAGTGTTATGGATATTGAGCCAGAAGACGCCGATGCCCTTGGCTTGCTTGTATCAATTCTTTCCGATCGTGTTCAACAGGATTTACGTGAAACACGTGGTTTGTCATACAGCGTTGGTGTTGGCGTAAGTTCTCATGGCAGAAGCGCAACATTCTCAGGCTGGATCAACCCACCGATGCCTCGTAAAGATGAAGGTCTTGCCGCACTGCTGGAAATGATCAAGTCGTTTGATCCAATGACTGTCACACAGGATGAGTTGGAAAAAACAAGAAACTTCTGGAAGGGTCGGATGATGATGCGCAGACTTTCAAGCATCAGCCAGGCCTATTACCTATCAATGGCAGAACTCGATGGCGACCTGTCAGCATACACCAGTCTTTTTGATCGTTACGATGGTGTAACTCTTGAGCAAATGGTCAGAGTAGGGAATGTTTACCTGTCGAACTTGCCTCTGATAACTGTGGTGGTTGAATAATGAAGTATTTTGCGCTGCTGCTTTTGATTCCTGTTTTTGCAAGTGCTGAAATTGTGTCGCACAATGCAGGTATCTATTTTGATACCGATGCGCACACAGTTGCTGTAACAGACACGTTGCAAATTCCCGATGGCGTTACTGAGTTTGTTATGAACAGCAAACTGGAAATCACTGGTGCAGAGGCAATCAAAACAGAAGATGAATTAACTACATACAAATGCACTCCAGGGCAGATGATTATCTCTTACATAGGTGAGTTTTTCGCCAATGCCGATGACATGGTGTTTTCCCGCGAAAACGTAGGTCGTGAACTGACAGCAACAATTTCCGATGATGGCATCTATCTTTCAGGTGGAGCGTATTGGTTGCCGATGTTTGAAGAGGCAATGGTCACACACAAGCTGACAATTAATACCCCTGCAGGGATTGAGCCGGTAACTCAAGGTGTGCGTACAGTAGTTTCAAAAACTGACAGACAGATCACAATCTGGGACGCAAAAAATCCGAGCGATGGCCTGAACCTGGTTGCAGCAAAATATTTCATCACTGAAAGACAATTCGGCGATGTAACTTCCTATACATATTTCCTGGCAGATGAACCGAAACTGGTTGAGACATATCAAACCAAAACCGGCGAGTACCTTGAAATGTATAATGAAATGATTGGCCCTTATCCTTACGGAAAATTTGCTACAGTTGAGAGCTGGTTTCCAAGTGGATATGGAATGCCGTCATACACTCTGCTTGGGGGAATGGTCATTCGTCTGCCGTTTATTCCCGACACAAGTTTTGGGCACGAAATCTGTCATAACTGGTGGGGCAACTCATCGTTTGTAGACGGAGATCGTGGTAACTGGTGTGAAGGTCTGACAGTTTATTGTGCAGACTATCATTACAAAACGCTTTTATCTGCCGAGGATGGCAGAGAGTATCGCAGAACTTTGCTTAAAGATTATGCAAGCTATGTTCATGGTGACCTGGACTTCCCAATCTCAGAATTCAAGGAACGACACAGTGGTGCAACTCGCGCTATTGGCTATGGTAAAACAATGATGGTTTTCCATATGTTCGATCGGATGATTGGGCGCGATAATTTTGTAAAAGCAATGCAGGATGTCTGGAGCAGTAACAGTTACGCTCCTGTTTCCTGGGATCATTTCATTGCAGCATTCAGCGGTTATAACAGTGATATTACTGAACTTGGTGAGCAGTGGCTAACCAGAGCTGGTGCGCCGATGATTCATCTTCAGGATGTTGAATCTGACGGAGCCAAAGTCACTTTCACAATCACTCAGAACGAACCGGTGTGGGACATTGAAGTTCCAGTTGTAGTTGGTGATGCAGAACACGTTCTGCAAATTAATTCTGCAAGCGCTACTTTTACACTGCCAACTGCTGGAGCAAAAACTCTGAGCGTTGACCCTGATTATCATGTTTTCCGCAAACTGCACGCAGAAGAAATTGAGCCGACTTTAAGCCAGATATTTGGTGAGGAAGAACCTCAATTTGTAATACCATCGGGACTTGCTGGTATACAAGCCAAGAAGTTTGCTGAAGAGTGGGTTGAAGGTGAAGAGTTTGTAACTTCTGATGGCACTTACGATGGTCACAGCAGAATATTTGTCAACCCATCGGCAGAAACAGCTGCAGAATTGCTTCCTGAAAATGCACAGCTTGCTGGCAGTTACATGTTTTTGAATGGTGCCCGATACAAGCTGAAAGAAAACGATATAGTTCTGGCAATTGGAAATGAATTTGGCAAAACCGATTTGATTGTGTTTGGTCATTCATATGATGCATTGCCAAAACTTGCTGGTAGAATAAGTCACTATGGTAAATACTCGCACTTGATTTTCCCTCAGCGTGGAAGACCACAAAAAGGGAATTGGGAAATTAAAGAGTCACCTCTTAACAGGAGAATAAAATGAGTAAAGTTGCATCGTTGAAACCAAAATCAGTCTGGAATGTTTTTGCAGAGCTTTCAAAAGTTCCTCGTGGCAGTGGTAATGAAACTGCTGTTATGAATATGCTTAAAAAGTGGGCCGATAAACGCGACCTCCAGTGGAAACAGGATAAAGTTGGCAACTTGCTGGTCATAATACCTGCAAGCAAAGGGATGGAAAGACGTAAGCCGGTTCTGGTTCAAGGCCATGTCGATATGGTTTGTGAAAAGAACGGTGATACAAAACACGATTTTGAAAAAGACCCTATCAAGCTGCTGATCAAAGGTGACTGGATGACTGCCGATGGCACAACTCTGGGTGCTGACAATGGTATCGGTGTTGCAATGGGACTGGCAGTTGCGGATGAGCCAAAGATGAAGCATCCGAAAATCGAAGTTCTGATGACTGTTGATGAAGAACGCGGACTAACTGGTGCTGCTGGTGTTGAGGAAGGGTTCTTCGAGAGTCGACGGATGATCAACCTTGATAGTGAAGAAGAAGATGCAATCTTCATCGGTTGTGCAGGCGGTCGCGATTCAGAATACAGAATCAGCAATCGTAAGAGCAAACTGTCAAAGGGCTATGTTGCTCGTAAAGTATCAATCAAAGGTCTGCTTGGTGGACACTCTGGTCTGGATATTCTGAAAAACCGTGGTAACGCAATCAAGATTTTGACCAGATTGCTCATGGCCGCAAAAGAAGAAATGCCAATCAAACTGGTTTCGATTGATGGCGGAAGTATGCGTAACGCAATTCCAAGAGAAGCTGAAGCAAAAGTTGCAATGCCAAAAGAGAGAGCTGGAGAGTTCAAAAAGATAATTACCTCTTGGGCAAATTGTATTGCAACTGGTGAACTTGCAGGTATCGACGATGGCTTCAATGTCAAAGTTACACCATGCAAGGTTACTCACAGCTGGGGAGCGGGTTGCACAACTCGCACACTTGGTATGTTGGACGCGTTGCCAAATGGCGTACTTGGAATGAGCCTGGCTATTGTTGGTCTTGCAGATTCAAGTACCAATGTTGGTGTTGTTAAAACCGATGGCAACAAGGTCCGTATTGTTGTTTGTAGCAGATCTTCAAACATGTGTAGTCTGGAAGCTATCGTCAGACAACATCGGACTATTGGAGAGCTTGCCGGGGTGACAGTTATTCAGCCTGAAGGATATCCTGGTTGGACACCAAATCCAAAATCGCAAATGGTTCAGACAACAGCAAAAGTGTATAAGAAGGTTTTCAAAAAAGAAGCTGGACTGACTGCTATTCATGCTGGCCTTGAGTGTGGATTGTTGACTGAAAAATATCCTGATCTGGATATTGTTTCTTTTGGTCCTGATATTCGTGGAGCTCACTCTCCTGATGAGAAGTTGAGCATTGGATCAACAGGTAGAATCTGGAAGCTATTTCAAGGACTACTTGCGGAGCTGTAATGCAGCATATAATTGTAATATCTGATGGTACGGGCGGCACGGCAAAGAGATTGCTTGATGCCGCCCTGGTTCAGTTTCCTGAACATGAAACCCATATCTCCGTCCGACCCGAAGTCCGGACTCCTGATCAAATCCAGGTTGTGATATCGGAAGCTGAAGCTAAAGGCAGCTTTATTGTACACACAATGGCATCAGAGGATATGCGTGCTGAAATATTGCGACTTGGAAAACTCCACAACATTGAAACAATCGATATGATGGGTTCTCTGCTTGCCAGGCTCTCAAGCCAGTTCGATATCTCACCAACAAGCAGACCCGGTCTTTTCACACGTTTGAACAGTGAATATTTCCGTCGCATAGAAGCTGTTGAATTTGCTATAAAACATGACGATGGGCAGAGGGTCAATGACCTTGAAGATGCTGAATTTGTGTTGTTGGGTGTATCTCGAACTTTCAAAACTCCATTGAGTATTTATCTGTCGTTCATGGGGTGGCATACGGCAAATGTGCCAATTATTCTTGGCATTACTCCACCTGAAATATTGGAGAAGGTACGAAGCAAAAGAGTATTTTGTCTTACAACCAGACCACGACGGCTGTCAGTTTTGCGCCGGACAAGGCAGGATTATCTTGGAGGCTCTACAGGTGATTATGCAACTGTATCTCATGCAGCAAGAGAGCTTGAATATGCGGAGACGTTTTATAAACAGCATCCTGGATGGACAATGATTGATGTAACTAATAAGCCGATTGAGGAAATCGCTTCAGAGATCCTGTCTGTTGCCAGAAAAAGAAATGCCCTCTAATCTTGTTTCAACGGCAACTTCACAATAAAAGTAGTTCCTTTGCCTAGCTCCGTTTCAAACGATATTTCCCCATTATGTGTATATATTAATGAGTGACAGATTGAAAGCCCCTGTCCGGCACCTGAACCATCTTCTTTAGTAGTGAAGAACGGGTCAAAAATAGAGTCTTGTATGTCGGCAGGAATACCAGTTCCTGTATCGACAACACGGATTACAGCAAATTCCTCTTCAAGTTTCGTAGAAATTCCAATCGAGCCAAGTTCTGAACTTTGGGTTTGTTCAATTGCTTGAGCTGCATTACAGACAAGATTCGAAATAACCTGACTGATTTCATCGGGAAGGCAGACAACCGGAGGAAGATTTTCATCAAAATCAGTTTCAACAGTTGCTATATATTTCCATTCATCACGAGCAACTGTAGCAGTTGAATTAATTGCTTGATTCAAATCAATTGCCGACATTCCAGTTGCTTCTGGATGTGAAAACTCTTTCATCGAACTCACTATCTCCGTCACTTCGGAAATTCGGTCTCTTGCATGATCAAGAGTTTCGGGAATGTCGATTTTCAACTTTTCAATATCATTGCCATCAATCAGATTATTGAAGGCTGGCTTAAGGAAATTGATGTAGTTGGAAAGAGTCTGTACAGGTGTATTTAATTCGTGGGCAAAACCATCGGCAAGCCTTCCTGCTGACTCCAGTTTTTGAGCCTGACGCAATTGTATTTCCAACTCATGCTTCTCAGTACAGTCTTCTACATAGAGAGCCATTTTCTCGACGCTCTTTTTTTTTGAATCAAAGACAGGACAAACCGTTATAGTGTAGAAGCGGTTTTTGTACTCATAGTCAGTGGTGTTTGTGATGCCATATTTTCTGCTATCCGCAATTGAATTCTGAAGTATGCTTCGCAATTTCCTCGGAATATATTGTGCCAGCTCTTTACCAATCAGCTGACTGCTTTCAGCGTGAAACATTTTTTCGGCAATTTCATTATTACTAATTACGACACCTTGAGAATCAAGCAGAAAGGCAGCAAATATCGGAGTGTTCAACAGCACTCGAGCTGTTTCTTGACCATCACGCAGGTTTTGAGCCATCTGTTTACGACTGCACCAATTAGCCAGCATTTCAGCACCGGTGCGCAATATGTTGATGTCTTCATTGAGCCATTCTTTGTCAACAGACTTACTGCCAAACGCCAGGAAACCATACCATTGACCAAGAACAAATAGAGGTAGCACCATATAGGATTTAATTCCATAAGCCCTGACTATTTCATCAGCCGGTTCTTGGAGTTTGTCAGCTGTTCCTGTAACAATATTATTTTCACTTAATGGCTTGGACCATTTGGGAAAGAAACTGGAGTAGAGCCACTGTTTGTTGTAGTTGAATTGTGGAATATTTGATAAAGGCTCTTCGCTCGCAGTGTAAATGAGTTGTGCTGCAAGTTCGCCACTGTCAATATAGTTGTTTTTCATCAGCAATACATGTTCAGTCCCTGAAGCCTTACGCAGATATTCCAATGCCGTTGCCACTGTTTCGTCGTTCTGCTCTTCAGAAAATAGTGTTCTTGAACAGGCCGTTATTGCTTTTTCATATTGAAGGCGCTGCTTCAGGCTTTGTTCAGCATTTGCAAGGTCGGAAATTTTATGCTCAAACCAGGTTTTCATTGATTCCATTGCAGAATCGGAATCATCTACTCTTCGCAGTAATGATTGATACTCAAGTTTCATTTCAAGAAGCTCGAATGCGTGTCCAATTCGAAGCGCAAGTTTTTCAGCATAGACAGTTACATCTGGCTCTGCAATTACAAATCCATAATAAATATCATTGAAAATCATTGGGGTAGTATTTTCAATGCCAATTTCTTCTAGACACGATGAAAATTCCATCTTGTCACACGGAATGAATCGGCAACTTGTAGAACTGTCGGGTTCGCCAAATTTGTGTGAGTAAAGCAGCATTCCACGTGGATTTATATTTTTGAGCGCGATTTGAACATCGCAGGACAATTCACTAACTAGAAGTCGTACAGCATTTATCGAAATGTCTTCTGGTTTTTCAGAATTGCGGGATGCTTTTTGAGCAAGTAAAAAAGCCGGGCTGTATTTAATTACAACCTTACTTGTGCTGTTGATAGCGTTCATTATTTCTCCTGGAAACGACAGTTAACTTTACATCTGTTGTTTCGGTCGATTTCAGGAGAACTTCAGTAAAAAAAAGTTGTTATCTTATTTCCCAAGGATCGATGCAAAAATTTCTTCATTTTGCCCGGCAGCTTCATCCATTCCAGAAGCAATTATGCCACCAAACATTTTGCTCATCATCCCGGAGTTCATTCTTGATACTGTAATGGTGCCATCGACATTTTCGTAAAGAGCAACTCGGCAAGGCATCATTGGAGCAATGCGTCGACCTTTTTCATCGTTGAGCATCATACCGGCAAGTTTGGGGTGGCAGAGTTCAAGAACAGCAACTGGTCGGACATCGTAACCAGCATTTTTAACCGAGTCAGATATCATATGTACTTTGGGAACTTTCCAACCCATATCTTCAGCAGCTTTTTCCAGTTTGCTTAGTGCATCTTCAATACTCAGGTCAATTGTATCTTCAATCAGCATCATTCCGGGGGCGGCTTTATACAGAGCAACACATGTCAAAAGGCTTCCAACTAGTAATCCAATAATCAAATATGCAAAGCTTGGCATTTCATTCCTCCGAGTTTGGGTTCCACTGTAATATAACACCATTTTTCACACTGTCAACTAGTTGCGCAACTTTGCAATTGCCTGGTAATCCACTTGCTAACTTACAGTAATAGTTCCATCATTGCCGTAACGGTTTAACACTCTTTTTCCGAGGTGAAGAATGTCGAAAATAGGTGAAGCTGGACGAAGTGGTCCAAAGGTCAGAAGTGATTGCAGGGTAGTTGTTGAGTACTGTGATAAAGGTGGACTCTCGCTTGATATAAGCAGCAAAGTCGACCCAATGTATGGTGAAAATATTCAGCAGCAGATTAGTGAAAGTTGCGCGAAGTTAGGTATCGAAAATGCCAAGGTAACTGTAGAGGACAGAGGCGCTTTGCCATTTGTTCTGGATGCCAGACTTGAAACTGCAGCTCGCAGAGCTAATCCAGAATTTGATGCAACGTTGGTTCCAGAAATGCGCAAGCACTGCACTTATAAATCAGCTGCAGATCGGTTACGCAGATCGCGACTTTATCTTCCCGGCAACGAGCCAAAGTTTTTTGTAAACGCAGGACTTCATAATCCGGATGGAATGATTCTGGATCTCGAAGACTCAGTTGCACATTCAGAAAAAGATGCAGCTCGATGCATGGTCAGAAACGCCTTGCGAGTTGTAGATTTTTACGGCGCGGAACGGATGGTAAGAATCAATCAGGGGGAGATGGGAATTGCCGATCTCGACTGGATTGTTCCTCACAATGTACATCTGATCCTGATTCCAAAAGTAGAAGATCCTCAGCAGGTGATTGATGTTGATAATCGCATCAAGGAAATCCTGAAAGAGAATAATATTGAGCAGACTGTTTTCCTGATGCCGATAATCGAGTCCGCACTTGGTGCGTGGAAAGCGTATGAGATTGCAGCAGCGTGTGAGAACGTAGTGTCGTTGGCAATCGGTCTTGAAGACTATACTGCTGACATCGGTACACAACGCACACTTGAAGGCGGAGAGAGCTTCTGGGCTCGTGCTCAGGTTCTCAATGGCGCAGTTGCAGCAGGTGTTCAACCAATCGATACTGTATTCAGCGATGTTGGTGACGAAGAGGGATTGCGCAATTCAATTATTGAAGCAAAGTCATTTGGGTTTGTTGGCAAAGGGTGTATTCACCCTCGACAGATTGATGTTGTGCACAAAACTTTTGCTCCTGAAACTGCTGAGCTTGAAAAAGCTAAAAAGATTGTACTCGCTTTTGAAGATGCAGAGAGTAAAGGGCTGGGTGTTGTTTCTCTCGGCAGCAAAATGATTGATGCGCCGGTAGTAAAGAGAGCTCTGCGCACAGTTGATGTGGCAATTCAAGTAGGCATGTTGAATGCTGAATGGCGAAAGGAAGTGGACTAAATGAAGCTTGTAAAAAATGCACTTGGTAGATTAGTCCCTGTAGAAGTTAATGGCAAAAAAGCCACTCCATATATGGGTGTCGGGAAATTCAAGCCTGATGGCAGGAAATACGCACCACCAATTCGTACAGCTGCCGATTACCCTGCAGATGGAAATAAAATTGTTTCTGATCTGGCAACGGCTCTCAAAAATGCCGGCCTTAAAGACGGTATGACCATCAGTTCACATCACCACCTGCGCAATGGCGACATGGTTGCAAACGAAGTATTTGCAGCAGCTGCGGCGATGGGTAAGAAAGATTTGATGTGGCTTCCGTCGGCAAGTTTCCCTTGTCACCAGGGGATGATCGAGCATATGGAAAACGGTGTGATTCATCACATCGAAGGTTCAATGAACGGTCCACTTGGTGCGTACTGCAGCGAAGGCAAGATGCGCGGAATGGGTGTTCTGAGAAGCCATGGTGGCAGGTGGCAGGCAATTCAGGATGGCGATGTTCATATCGATATTGCTGTGATAGCTGCTCCAACAGCTGACCCTTTTGGTAACGCAACTGGCGACCAGGGCCCAGCAGCATGTGGTCTTCTCGGCTTTGCTCTTGCTGATAGTATTTATGCTGATCATGTGATCGTAGTAACTGATAACCTAGTTGAGTTCCCATGCATTCCATGGCAGATTCAAGGCAACAATGTTGATCAGGTAGTCGTATTGGATCAGATTGGCGATGCATCGAAAATTGTTTCTGGAACAACCCAGATTACAAAATCTCCAGATCGTCTTTTAATTGCTGAACTGACTGCAAAATTTTGTGATGAGGCAGGCATTGTTCAGGACGGATTCAGTTTCCAGGCAGGTGCCGGTGGAACTGCACTTTCGTTCGCACTCTTCCTGCGCGACATGATGCGTGAACGTGGTATCAAGGCCAGATTTGTTCGCGGTGGTTCAACACAGTACCTGGTTGATATGCTTGAAGAAGGTTTGACTGATTACATCCTTGATGGCCAGACATTTGACCTTGAGGGCGTGCGTTCGATGCATGAAAATTCCGGTCATATCAACACATCGCCATTTACAAGCTACAACTTCCACGGTAAAGGCAATTTTGCATCGATGTTGGATGCAGTAGTTCTTGGTGCAACTGAAGTGGATGTCAACTTCAATGCAAATGTTGTAACTCATAGCGATGGCAAGCTGTTACATGGAATTGGTGGCTGGATGAACTGTCTTGCAAGCAAGTGCACAATTTTACCAATCCCAAGTTTCCGTGACAGAATTCCGGTTTTGGTTGATGATGTGACAACACTTTGTGGACCAGGTGAATTGATTGATGTTATCGTCACTGAGAGAGGAATAGCAATTAATCCACAGAGACAGGATCTGCTCGATAAATTGCGTGGCTCAAGTTTGCCAATTCGCTCAATCGAGGAAATCAAAAACGAAGTTGAAGAAATTGTTGGTGGTAAGCCTGAAGCTCCAGATGTTGGCGACAAAGTAGTTGCTGCCATAAACTGGGTTGATGGCACCGTTATAGATTGTGTAAGAGAAGTTAAATCATAGAAAGAGGGGACCGCTATGAACGGTAACAGTGGCACAGGGCAGCCGGAAATGCCTGAGATAAAACTTCCTAATATTGACTTTGGGAAGATCAGAAAATTTGCACCGATTTTGTTAGCCTTGATTGTGATTTTATCAAGCTATTACACAATCGACCCGGAAGAAGTTGGTCTGGTTCTGCGATTTGGCAAGTATGTCAAAACATCGGAACCTGGATTGCACTTCAAAATTCCTTTCGTAGAATCTGTGAAAAAAGTTCCTGTCCAACGTCAGCTGAAAGCTGAGTTCGGTTTCCGAACGGTCAAAGCAGGCGTGCAGAGCAGGTTCTCAAGTAAGCCTTATGGAGAAGAGTCAAATATCCTGACTGGTGATTTGAACTCAGCAATGGTTGAGTGGGTTGTTCAGTACAGGATTGTTGATCCGTTCAAGTACATTTTTAAAGTTCGTGCTGTAGATGAAACTTTCCGTGACATGAACGAAGCTGTCATGCGTAGAATTGTTGGTGACCGTACCATCAATGAAGTTCTTACTTTTGGTCGCGCAGAAGTTGCAATGCAGGTTCAAGAAGGGCTTCAATTACTTTGTGATCAGTATGAAACTGGTATTCGTGTTGAGCAAGTAGTTCTGAAAGATGTGAATCCACCAGACCCTGTAAAGCCATCGTTCAACGAAGTTAACGAGGCACAACAGGAACGCTCAAAACTTATAAACCAGGCTCAGAGTGAATACAATAAAGTTATTCCAAGAGCTCGTGGTGAAGCACTACAGACTATTCAGGAAGCAGAAGGTTATGCACTTGAGCGAGTTAATCATGCTCGTGGTGACAGTGCACTGTTCACTTCTATTTACAAGTCGTATGCAAAAGCTCCTGAAGTAACTCGTCAGAGAATGTACCTTGAGACAATGGGCAAGGTGCTGCCAGAAGTTGATCGTAAAGTTGTTGTCGATGGGAAACTGAAAAGCGTGTTACCGCTTCTGAATCTTGATGGTGGGAAAGGTGGTGATCGCTAATGAAAATCGGAATTATACTAATTGCAGTAGTTATTTTACTTGGTGTCAGTGGCACGTTCTATGTGGTTAGCGAGACCGAACAAGTCATCGTTACACAATTTGGTAAGCCTGTTGGCGATCCAGTTTTGAATCCAGGTTTGAAATTCAAACTTCCTTTTGTTCAGAATGCACACAGGTTTGATAAAAGGTTTCTTGAGTGGGACGGAAGTCCAAACCAGTTGCCTACCAGAGATAAAAGATTTGTCTGGATAAGCACTTATGCTCGCTGGCAAATCACTGATCCATTGCTGTACTTCCAGCGCTTGCGTGATGAGCGAGGAGCTCAGGCAAGGCTTGATGATATTATCGATGGTGAAACAAGAAATGCTATTGCGAACTACAACCTTGTTGAGGTTGTCAGAACTTCAAACCGTACTCCTGAACAGGGTGATCTGGTGATTGAAGAGCAGGTAAATCTTGATCACATTGATGCTGGCCGAA
This sequence comes from bacterium, assembly GCA_024229695.1. Lineage (GTDB taxonomy): Bacteria > Krumholzibacteriota > Krumholzibacteriia > LZORAL124-64-63 > LZORAL124-64-63 > JABIBH01. Next base: position 18,393 of record JAAESD010000145.1, on the reverse strand, counting down.
ATCATATTCGTGAAGAAATATTGAGTAAGGCACAAGAGCGAACTTCTGATCTCGGTATCGAGATTTTGGACGTTCAGTTCAAACGAATCAACTATGTTGATGAAGTTCAGCGCAAAGTTTACGAACGAATGATTGCCGAGCGTCGCAGAATTGCTGACCGCTTCCGTAGTGAAGGCCAGGGTGAAGCTTCAAGAATCAACGGTGAAAAAGATCGTGAACTTTTGAAAATTCAATCTGGTGCATACAGGGAAGCACAGGAAATCCGTGGTGCTGCCGATGCAAAAGCGACAGATATTTATGCTGCAGCTTACAACCGGACAGCTGGAACCAGAAATTTCTATGCGTTCCTGAAGACCATGGAGACTTACGAAACCACATTGGATAAATCCAGTACTCTTGTACTTGGAACCGACGGAGAGTTCTATCGTTATCTGACTGATGCAAACGGGAGATAGCAATGGATTTCAAAAATATAACAACTGAACAAGACGGTGCTGTGCTGGTTGCAACAATCAGCAGACCGGAAGTTCTGAATGCACTGAATGCCGACACGATTGCAGACATCGCAAAACTGGTTGAAACAGTTGACAACGATGACTCAATCCAGGTTGTTATTTTAACCGGCGATGGTGAGAAATCATTTGTTGCCGGTGCTGACATTGGCAGTATCAGCAAGTGTGATCAAGAAGCCGGACAACAGCTGGCTCTTGCAGGTCAGACTGCTTTCACCGCTTTGGAAGAATCCGGTGCAGTGTTTATTGCTGCAATCAATGGATTCGCCTTAGGTGGCGGTTGTGAGTTGGCAATGGCATGTGATATCAGACTCGCATCTGATAACGCAATGTTTGGCCAGCCGGAAGTTAAGCTTGGTCTGATTCCCGGTTATGGTGGAACTCAACGCTTGCCAAGACTTGTTGGTCAAGGCAAAGCAATGCAGTTGATTCTAACTGGTGACATGATCGATGCTGCTGAAGCTTACCGCATCGGCCTGGTACAGGAAGTTTATCCTGCATCAGAGTTGATGGAAAAAGCTGGCAAAATGGCAGGCAAGATTGCTCGACAGGGACCATTTGCAGTCACAGTTTGCAAGGCACTTATTGATGGTGCGCAAGACGCAACTCTGCTCGATGGTCTTGATGCTGAAGCAGAACTGTTTGGTTCTATTTGTGCAACCGATGATATGAAAGAAGGCACAGCTGCCTTCCTGGAAAAACGAGCTCCGGAGTTTACCGGGAAGTAAGTTTATTTCATAATATAAGAGAGGGAACCTTTGATAAGGTTCCCTCTTTACATTTATGTTGCTGACCTGATTTATTTAGATAAAAAATCAGAAGCTTTATCTGTCAGGCATTTCTTTGATAAATATATCCTGCTTTGAGTAAGGAATTTCTATGTTGGCAGCATTCAGTGCTTTATAGACTTTGCTGTTTAGTTCATCGGTAACCTGGCCAAGCAATCGTGGTTGATTTATCCAGCACAACAGATCAAAGTCCAGGCCAGACGCACCGAATCGGCGAAACCGTACTCTCGGCTTATTCATTGAATCGAGTTTATCCATATCTTCACTGCATGAAAGCAGAACTTCTCTTACCTGATCAATATCACTTCCATATGCAGCTGAAACTGAAATAGTTACGCGAATTGCTTCCCTGGGGCCTCCAGTTTGATTCACAATTCTTGAATTGCCGATAACTGCATTTGGAATAGTTACTTCAACATCGTCAAGGGTCAGCAGGCGTGTAGATCTGATTCCGATGTTTGTAACTTTACCGCGCATGTTATTATCCAGAACAATGAAATCGCCAATTTTGTAAGGAGCATCTGCCAGAATAAACACACCCGAAAACAGGTTTGCCAAAGTATCCTTGGCTGCAAAACCGACAGCAATTCCAACTACACCAGCACTTGCAAGCCAGGTTGTGACATTTATACCCCAGGCAATCAAAACAAAATATATTGCAAAACTGAATATAATAATTTTTATAAACATCTGAAATAGTGGCAGAGTGCGAGTATGAATCCACTGTTTATCACTGTCGGAGAATAACCCAAGAATTACAGTACTACTTTGCAGTGCAGCATTTGACCACAATAGGATCACTATAGTTTTGATAGTTCCGTTAGCAATAGAGGTTACGAGTTCTGGTGGATGTAATACATCTAGAGCCCGACTTACTCCAAACAACAGAATTGAAAGCATGATTGGCCGTCTTACTGTTGAAATCAGCTTGTCGTCGATATCGGTGGCTGTTTTGGAGGCAAGTTTTGTCAGAAACTTGAAAACAACTGCTCTGGCAATCAATGCAACAAAAAATGATCCCACTATCCAGCAGCATGACTGTATCAGGAGGTTTGCCCAGAGTTGTTCGATGTTCATTATCATCCAATCGTTTTAGTCAATTTGACAATTAAGTATAAATTATATTACAATTAGTAACATGAAAACACGAACTTACAACACCCAAAGTTGGCTGTGGCATAATTGTCGGATGCCGAGGTGTGTGATGTTCTAGCTTTCAGATAATCACAAATTCTTGAATCCGGCTCTCAAATTGAGGGTCGGATTTTTTTGTACCTGTTACCCAAGGAGAGAATCATGACTTTGCCAAAAATGCACAAACCAGATGAGAACGGATTTTATGGACCTTACGGTGGGTGTTTTGTGCCACCGCCATTGGAGGGACCTTTGAAACAACTGGGAGATACTTTTCTCAAGTTTATTGAAGACCCCGCATTTATTGCAGAATTCGATGCAGAACTGCAAAGCTATTCTGGAAGGCCAACACCACTGTATCATGCACAGCGACTTTCAGAATATGTGGGAGCGACCATTCTGCTCAAGCGTGAAGATCTGAATCATCTTGGTGCGCACAAGATGAACAACTGTCTTGGCCAGGTGTTGCTTGCCAAGCGTTCAGGTAAGAAAAAGATCATTGCCGAAACCGGAGCAGGTCAACACGGTGTTGCCACTGCTGCAGTAGCTGCCCGATTTGGCATGGAGTGCGACATATATATGGGTGCAGAGGACATGCGCAGACAAAGTATGAATGTAAAGCGGATTGAGATGATGGGCGCAAGAGTAGTATCGGTCAAAAGTGGCGATGCGACTCTGACTTCAGCAGTTGATGAAGCGATTGGTGCTTATGTTGCTGAAGCAGACACTGCTCACTACCTGCTGGGCTCTGCTGTGGGCCCACATCCATATCCATTGATTGTGCGCACGTTCCAATCTGTTATCGGCAGGGAAGCAAGAGCTCAATGTCTTGCGCAGTTTGATCGGCTGCCTGACAGACTTGTTGCCTGTGTTGGTGGAGGAAGCAATGCCATCGGGCTGTTCAGTGCCTTTCTGGAAGATGAAGTAAAGATGGTTGGTGTGGAAGCCGCAGGTAGTGGCCTTGAATCTGACAGGCACGCAGCAACTCTGACTTTGGGTGAGCCTGCGGTGATTCATGGCATGAACACCTACTGTTTACCTGACGGTATGGTAGCTCCCGGTGGTAATCACTGTATTGCTGCGGGTCTGGATTATCCAGGTATCGGGCCGGAACATAGTGAGTTGAAAGATAAAGGTCGTGTTCAATATGAATCGGCAACCGATGCAGAAGTTATGATCGCATTCAGGAAGCTTTGTGAACTGGAAGGCATTTTGCCGGCATTTGAGAGCTCGCATGCGTTGGCATATCTGGAAACATTGCGCAATAACATCGGCAGCGATGAAATTGTAATTGTAAATTTGTCTGGTCGCGGCGACAAAGACCTGGATGAGTATTTTTTGAGGAGTGAGTAATAATTACGGATGACACTCCACCTCTGATTAAGTATATTGGTGTTTCCAAAAAGTAAATTTAATCAGGGGTGGAGGAAAAAAATGTTAAGAGTAATGTTTTTGTTATTAATTGCAGTGTCGCTGAGTGCAGCCGAAGCACCTGTAGACACAGTGACCTGGACACATGAAGCAATAGGAACTGTTAGTTTTAGCCAGAACTCATTCAGTAACTGGGCTCAAGGCGGAACAAATCAGTTGTCATGGTTTGCTGATGGTAATGGCAAACTGATTAGAGAGAATAGCGGTTCTACGTGGCAGTCCAACCTGAAAATGGAACTTGGTCAGGTTAAGCAGGATGGTGTAGGAACTCGTAAATCTCTGGATCAGATATTTATGGAGTCAATCTATACGCTCAAAAAGGGTGATTTCTTTAATCCTTATGTTGCTGCAAGTTTAAAAACTCAGTTTGTAACAGGTTATGACTATGATACTGAACCAGACACAGAAGTGTCAGCATTTAACGACCCACTAGTTATGACTCAGAGTGTTGGTGGCGGGATGAAGCCGTACAGCTGGCTTGAATCAAGGGTTGGTTTGGCTGCGAAAGAAACTTTTACTGATCAATTTACAAGTTGGGCAGATGACTCAAGCACTTCTGAAATTGAAAAGTCACGGGTTGAGGGTGGTATAGAGATAATCAATTCTGCTGATATAAAAGTGAATGGTCATGTGTCTGTGAAATCCAGATTGGCTTTGTTCTGGGGATTTGAAAATACAGACAAGATGGACGTAGACTGGGCTACCGATGTTAATGTTAACCTTTATAAAATGATTAATCTGACATTCAAACTACAATTGATATATGACGAAGATGTGATTGCAAAAACACAATTGATGCAGGTCTTTGGTGTTGGTATGAGCTACTCTCTATAAGTAGCCAAGAGCTTCAAGTTGTCGTCTGGTTTCAGGATCGATTTCCTGCTTACCAGGCGACAAGTTTTTGTCATCAGTCGCAAGATTCTTCACAACTTCACGTAGTGATTCAAATAGTTCATCAGGAATAGGCAACGGATTCAGTTCCATTGGATCAGCAGCCAGATCATACATGCACGGCCAATTCTCAACTTCAACTTCTTGTCTGTCTGGTCGCTGTAGCAGGAATTTTTTGTCTCCACATATCAACGCTACATAGTTGGCTCCGGAAGTTATCGACATCTGATATCTTGTGCCATCAATTACTTGAGTTCTACGAATTCTTGCAGGCATATCGACATCAGAAATTTCTCTTCCAACCAGCTCATGCATAAGTGAATATCCATCAAGATTTGCGGGATATTGAACTTCAAGTGCTTCCAGAACTGTTGGCATAATATCGATAAAACTGGCGTTGGCATCAGACACAAAGGGAGTTGTTTCAGGTAGCCCGAGGCCGTGTGGCAGATTGACAATCAGCGGCACATCAGTCAATTCTCTGCCTAGCTTGTTGTCGCCATGACCATGTTCGCCATGCTCCCAGAACTGTTCACCATGATCACTTGAGACAATCAGTAACAGGTTTTCATCAAGTCCCTGGTCACGAAGCCATTCAGTAAATCCGGCCAGCATTTCATCAGTGTAGAGAATTCCGGCATCATAGTAAGCTGTCACTTCTTCTATCTCGTCTGTGGTTACACCACGTTTTTTTATGTTGAGCATGTGTGAAGTAGTGCCGCCAAAGCTGGTTTTTTGTACAGGTATAACACGCTTTATCCATTCACGGGGCGGATTGTATGGGGCATGGATTTCATAGGTGTGAACAAAAAGGAAAAAGTCTTCTTCAGTATGATCGGCAAGCCATTTTTTAGTTTCCTGAAGAGTGCCGGTCCAGTTTCTGTTTAAGTGTTTTCCGCTTTCGTAGTGATTAAAACCCCTGTCATGTCCATACATTGCTTTCAGGTAGCCACCACCAGTAAACGCGGCAGTTTCAAATCCGGCAGCCCGAATATTTTCAACCATATGAGGGATACGTGGGCTCAACGTGTGAGTTTTATCTTCAACACGATGGCGTAGTTGGTTGATTCCGGTAAATAGCGAAACATGTGAGGGCAAAGTCCAGTTCGATGGGGCAGTTGCTTCAGAAAAACGGGTTCCAACGGCAGCCAAAGAATCCAGAGTAGCACTTACTTGTCTATCATTTCCGTAGCAATGCAATCTGTCGGCACGTAAGCAGTCCAGTGAAATAACAATGACCCGCTTTGGCAGGTCATCGTTGAAAATAGTGTCTTGCTCAACTCCACATCCCGAGATAAGGAGTGTAATCAGTAATGCTATTTGTGTATAAGTTTTTCCCACCAGTTACCTTCTTCAATTTCCTCTGATGTCACCAGATCAACTTCGCCCAGAATTTTGCCGTTGAGAACAGCTCTTGCAGTACCTACTATAGCACCTTTTTCAAGGGGAGCTTTGATTTTTTTTGGTAAATCATGAATAAGCTCAACTTCACCTACAGCATCTTTACGCATTCCGGCAATCAGGGGTTCAGCATAAGCCAGTGTAGTTTTGGTTGCTTTCCCGCCCGAAATCTTGGTTTCAGTATCCATCGGTTCACCAGCCAGAGCAATCAGTGTCACTCTGGTGTACATGGCAAAGCCGCGTGATAGTAGTCTGGTTGTTTCTTCACCACGGGCCTTGTTGGTTGTTGCACCCATCACACAGGAAATCAGGCGCAACCCTTTTTGAGTTGCAGCTGCTGTAAGGCAGAACCCGGCTTTACTTGTATAACCGGTTTTAATTCCTTCAAGTCCACGGAATTTACCAACCAGAGGATTAGGGTTGGTAAGAATAAATTTCCCATCGCGGAAAGGAACATTATTGCTGACTGCCCAATCCAGAGCTTCCGGATATTTACTCAACTCTCTACCTAGAATTGCCATGTCGTATGGAGAGGAGAGGTCGCTTTTTTGCCCAGACCCAGGTGGAAGGCCGTGTACTGAATGAAAAACAGTGTCATTCATTCCAAGTTCACGAGCTCGTTGATTCATTAATTCCACAAAAGCAATCGTAGAGCCCGATGTATACTCTGCAAGAGCAACAGCGGCATCGTTGGCTGATTGAATTGATAGTGCTTTCAACAGCTCGATAAGTGGGAATACTTCTCTGTGCTTGAGGTAGACTTGAGAGCCGCCCATTCTACTGGCTTTGGCAGACACAGTAATCTGGTCGTCATTTTTGAGCTCGCCACTTTTGACAAGTTCCAAAACGATTAGCTCAGTCATCATTTTGACCATCGATGCAGGAGGTAGTGCCTTATGCTCATTATAAGCGTCCAGCACTTCACCTGATTCAGCATCGATTAGAATTGTGGCTTTAAAGTTGCCGTCGGGTGAGGCAAAAACATAACTTGCAAGAGTAATCAGCAAAAAAAACAGTATTATGGTCGTCCGTGACATAAAACTTCCTGACAGGTTTGGGTTTCCGGATAGTTCCAATTATCACCAGAGACCCTTCAATGTCAAGGATGTAACCAATTAATTATGAGCTATGTTATCAGCTGGCTTCTATTGTTCCGGAATTTGAATTAAACAAAATCCAATTTCGCCTTCTGCTGCTGAAATTTCAATCCAGTCATCATCACTGAGCATTTCCAATGCAGTAGGGAACAGTATTAGCTCTTCCTTTGTGACCATCGATTGCAAATCTTCGAGCATTTTTGGTTCAATCTCAGCTAGTTCTTCCAGATTGCCAGAATTGAGCAGGTATTGACACATTTTGACAGATTTGCGGATCTCATTGTGAACATCCCACATCACTGTTGAAGGCTTGTCAAAACCGTAGCGTTCAAAGTAAGGAAAGAGAAGGCTCTCTTTGCGAGTATAATGAATATTAACTTGAAGCAACTTTTCATAAGTTTCTGCCAGGTTTTCGCGTGGGCCGAGCAGGTTTTGAGCCAGTTTCATGAGCTCTTGGTTTTCTGCCATGAAATTGTTAATAGGGTGACCTGAAGCTAGGCGGACAGGTTTATTGGGTTCAAGACCAGCACTGAAGATATCGATCAGTTCTTCAATATTGTGCTGAAGTTGTTGATCACTAAAGTTGTGTTTGTTCATTAATTGTGCAGCGTAGGAAAATTCACCAGCACCAACAGACACCAGCTAAGTCTCGAAGCGAGTTTTCAGAGCTGACGGTTCTGCACCATCAAAGAAATCAGTTATGATACTTACGAGGCAATCAACGCGATCAGTAGAAGTGTTAATTTTGCAACTCATGTCATTCAATAATTCACTCATTTTATATAACTCCTTGAACTATAGTTTTTCTTTGTGATAATGATTCTCGATGTCATCATATGCACATAATCACTAGTCCGCAACCAAGCGGAATAATTTCCAAAGAAAATTGGTAATAATACCTTGTTCAAATAACTCTCCCTCCAGAAGTTATTCTATACTAATTTCTATTAACTAAAACGCCTCCTTTTTCAATATTGTTTACTACTAATGAACATAAAAACCCCTCTTAAACCATATTAGATTAAATTATCACAATTATGTCAATAGTTTAGTTATTCAAATGTGACTAAAGAAGAAAAAGCAATCTTGGCAATTTACCTGTGAATTGGTTGCCACTGATGGACACGCATTATCATAATCTGTTTGTTAAGTGAGATAGATTTTGATTTGCCACAAGTGGGTTTGATGGTTCTGATGATTGGTGGAGGGGCAGTTTTTAACTGCCCCGGCCTGATTTTGTCGGGAATGAATTTCTCTATTTATCCCAATCCAGGATTCTGCGTTCTCCTTCAAGTGCTCGGATTTCCGAGATTTCCTGACTGACTTCCAGTGTCCCACGGTACGTGCCGTTGTCATCGCGAACAGCATAATACTTAATCAAAACAAAGATCTTACCCATGTTAATCCAGAATGAAGCTTCACTCTTCTCACCAGATTTGAAAGCATTCAATATTGCTTCAACAACATGAAAGCTCTTTGGTGGGTGACAGTTCTGAACTTTTCTACCAATGATTTCCGGTGATCTAGGGAAAACCCTGTTGTCACCCCGATTGTAGAAAAGAACTTCATCGTTCTCATCAACATAGGTCACATCGAATGGAATGACTTTCAGCATCATGTTGATTTGCTCTGGAGAGAGTGCACCTTCATCCAATCTGATAGCATCGCCATCAGGTTCAATAACTACAGGTTCTGGTTCAGCGATTTCTGTAACGGATGGTGTCCATGGCTCTGGAGTTTCAATAAAACAGAATCCAATCTCAGCATCGCCAGCTGACATTTTAATCCAGTCATTTTCATCGAACATTTCCAGTGCAGTTGGGAAGAGTATTTTTTCCTCTTTAAAGACCATTCCCTGTAAACCCTGGAGCATTTTTGGTTCAAGCTCTGCAAGTTTCTCCATATTGCCATTATTGAAAAGTTGGTGGCACATTTTGATAGCCTTGCGAATATCATCGTGGATTGTCCACATGACTTTTGAAGGTTTATCAAAGCCGTATTTTTCAAAAATAGGGAAGAGCTGATTTTCCTTGCGAGTGTAGTGAATGTCAACCTGAAGCAATTTTTCATATGTTGCTTCAAGGTTTTCTCGGGGACCAAGCAGGTTTTTAGCCAGCTTTTTAATTTCGATATTTTCCGCAATATAGTTGTCGATTGGATGGCCAGCAGGCAGACCAGTTGATCCGCCAGCTTCCAGGCCAGAGCGAAAGATGTTGATTAGATCTTCAATTTTGTGATGAAGCTGGTCATCGGTAAAACCGTATTTATCCATCAACTGTTCTGCATAGGCAAACTCACCGGCAGTGATAGAGCCAAGCTCAGCTTCAAAGCGTGCTTTCAAGGTTGATGGTTCAGCACCAGCAAAAAAATCAGTTACCGTGCGCATGATTGCATCAACTCTGTTAGCTGATGTGTTAATCTTGCTACTCATGTCGTTCAAAAATTCACTCATTGTCGTTTTCTCCTTATGATAATGATAGCCATTATCAATATTGAAACAAAGAAAAAAGAGCGCGATATTTCTACCGCGCTCCAAATTTATTTAAACAGTCTTCTTACTGAAGAAAGTCTTCTTCAACAGATCAAAGAAGATAATTGCTGCACCAATAATCATGGTAACGTCAGGAATCAGCCTTGACCACATCCATCCATTGAGCGGCTCAACAGTTTCACGCTGTCTGGCAGCCCAGTAACCCAGTTCATGAGCAACCTGTGCCTGTTTTGCGCCGATAACCATTGTTGGGATTACATAAATGCAGACACCAATTGTTACCGTCCAGAAGCCAATACGACTCCATTTATCATCCCAGACCAGGTTCTTTGCCATCGCATTACTGCGAGCAACCAGGTACATGAATGCCAGGGAGATATAACCGAATGCACCAAGCAGGGCAACATGGCCGTGTGGCATAATCAGATATGTTCCGTGAGCATAATAGTTGATTGTTGGAGTATTGATAACCATTCCAAGGAATCCAGCTCCGAACCAGTTCAAAAATGCTGAACCTGCAAGGAACAGGAATGGAATAGCGAATGGGAAATCTCTTCCCTGTTCGTTGATATGTTTTTGTTCTTTCCAGGCAGCAATCATCATAACTGCCAGAGGTAGCGGTTCAAGAGCTGAGAAAATTCCACCGATAGCAATCCAGTGTTCGTCCAGTCCCTGCCACCAGTAGTGGTGTCCAACTCCAAGAGTTCCACCAAGCATAATCAAACCAAGTTCAAACAACATGATTCGCTCAGCAGTTTTTCGAGATATGAGACCAAGCGCAACTGTAAGGAATGCAAGAACACCGGCTGCGAACAGCTCGAATGTCAGCTCAACCCACAGGTGAACAACCCACCAGCGATAATAATCATCGACAGTAAAGTTAGGCTCGATTTTATGAATCGGCATCATTCCAGCGATATACAATGTGGCGATACCGAAAGCACTCCAGATGATGGTTCCAACCAGAATGTTATTACCTTTTGCTTTGCGGATTACACTGAATACCATCAGGAACCACATAACAAGTCCAACAACAAGACCGATATCCCAGACGCGGGCAAGGTTCAACAGCTCGCGACCTTCGTTACCAAACCAGAACCAGACTTCACGCATGTGACCGGTGGCTCCAAGATAGATACCGATTAGTCCGCCACCACCGACAATTAGTAGGGCAGCCCACAGAACATCAACTAACCAAGGGAATTTCAAGTCTTCTTTTGCAACCAGTGGAGCGATCATCAAACCACCAACCAGCCAACCAATTGCAACCCAGATAATAGCCAGGTTGATATGCAATGCACGCATTACATTGAATGGCAGGATAGATTGATTGACGATAAATGCCTTATTTGGCTCTGTATAGATGTGAGCCAGATAGCCACCAATCAACATCTGCAAAAGGAAGAAAAGGGCAACTACCGGTATATATTTCAGCAGTTTTTCTTGAGAAGGGAATAGTTTGGTAATTACCAGAGGACTTTCGATTTCTTCTTCATCATCTTTTTTAATCAGTTTTTCATAACTGATAAACAGAACTACAATTGTACCAGCCCAAAGCAGGAGGAACTCCCACAATGATACCCAGTGGCTCAGCCAGGTTGTATCCTGATCAACCATTGGCTCAGGTGGCCAGTTGTTACTCCAGGTTCTTTCTGTACCAGGTCTGTTACTCGAGGCAACAAGTTGACTCCAGTCAACAAAGGCAGCAATCAGAGTTGCTTCTTCAACTGTGATAACGCCGCCAGTCCAGGCTGGGGCATCGGTGCCATTTACCAGGAATTCAACAAGCCACTCAGTATTAGACTTGTAAGCTTCAGCAGATGCATCTGAATAAGTAACTGTGTTATCTGTCAGAGTCTGTTGTTTAAAGTCAGCTTTCACTTTTTCTTTAACAAATGAACGCTGGGCAACTGTCAGTTGAGTTGCCGGAACACCATATTCTGCCATCGACATATGGTCATACAGGTATACAGCGCGTTTGTGGAAGAACTCAGTTGAGAAATCGGGACCCATATAAGCACCCATGCCAAGCATTGTGCCGTAGTCCATCAAATCGAACTGCTGGAACATTCCCTTGCCGTTAACAACGTCATCATAGGTGTACAAAGTTTCACCAGATGCAGAGACAACGTTCTTTGGGATAGGGGGAACTTCTTTTGCAAGGTTGGCTGTAAACACAATAAGTGCAACAACCATCAGGATACCGATGGTCCAGAACGCGGTATACAGTCCCTTGCGAGACAACAAATTGTCTAGCCATGATTGAGTCAAGTCTGCTCTCCTGTTTTTGTCGAAACAACGACAGTTAATGTTCCTTGAGGAACGTTAGTAATATCCTACAATCAGGTAGGATATTAGGCTAAAAAAACTAAAATTTCTTACTTTTGCTGGCAAGAATTTCTGCTAGTGACACATTAGTAATCATCTCAGTGATTCCTTCATTGTGCTCTTTCCAGAAATCGTGCATAGGGCAGGGATCGTCATCATTACACTCAGGAAAACCGAGTAAACATCGATCAAAATTATCCAGGCCATCAACAATCTGGACTATATCCAGAAGGCGAATTGTACTCAATGGTTTGTCAATGGTATAACCACCATTTTTGCCACGAGTTGAGCTTATAAGGCCTGCATTTCCTAACGTAGCCATCAACCTGCCGAGGTATTTGTACGGTATGTCCAACTTCTCGCTCAGATGCTTAACGGAGCATAGCTCAGGGCCACATGAGGCCATGTAGACAAGACTTCGGATTGCATATTCCGATGTTGTTGACAAACGCATAATTCCTACCTCAGGGTGGAATATGTACCAATTAGTATAGATTGTCAAGAGTGATTGACCGATGAGCTTATTTGATTTTATAATTTGAGATTACCAACCAAGGTTTGCTTAATAACCTGTTTATCAGTTGATCCAAGGAAATGGAGCATAAGATGAAACGTGAAAATTGTTGCCCTGAGTTTAATACTGAGCCTTGGGATGAAAAAGAGATTGTCTGGCAGGATAAAAAGTTCATAAAAGACAGAGTTCGTAGTCTGTTTCATATTCCACTAAATTTTGGGCCAGTTATGCAGCGGATTGTTGATAAAATCGATGCCGCCGGTGTTGAATTTGAAGATTTAATTGTACTTGCCGATGAAGACTCTTTGTGGGGCACAAATGTTTATGTTGATGCTCCTCAAGATATCGAAAATGCAGAGATGGTAACCATTTCAGGGACTTTCCTGACCAAGGTTTTTGAAGGTCCATACAGAGATATGAAAAAATGGTGTGGACAGATGGAAGAGTATGTTGAGTCAAAAGGCAAGAAAACAACAATGCAGTACTATTACTATACAACTTGTCCCAAGTGTGCCAAAAAATACGGTAAAAACTATGTAGTGTTGGTGAATAAAGTTGGGTAACCATATACAATATTTGTTGCTCATGCTTTTGATTTCAGTTGGAGCACCGGCATCTGATTTTCTAAAAGGTGCTGATATCTCAATGCTTCCCAAATATGAAGAGCTCGGTGTTGAATATTCAAACCATGGTGTTAATGAAGACCTTATAAGAATAATGCGAAGCTACGGTTGCAATACTTTTAGAGTGCGTTTGTTTGTAAATCCAACGATGAAGAATGCAGTAATCCAGGATTTACCCTTTGTCATTGATCTTGCTCAACGGGTAAAAGAGCAAGATGCAACATTGATTTTAGATATGCATTTTTCAGATACCTGGGCAGATCCAGGGCATCAATTAAAGCCTGCCAAGTGGGAGAGTCTCGATTTTCCTAAGTTGGTTTTAGCGGTAGAAAATTACTCAAAAAAGGTGATTCAAAGCATGAAGTCAGCTGGCTGCCAGCCTGATATTGTGCAAATTGGTAATGAAATAACTCCCGGTTTTCTGTGGCCGGAAGGTAGAGTTGATTCACCCGGTTTTCCTGCTCTTTTGAAAGCGGCAATTAACGGTGTAAAATCAGAGTGCGATGCAAAGATAATGATTCATGTAGATCAAAATGGAGTGTGGTTCTTTCAAAACCTTGAACAGTTTGACATCGATTTTGATTTGATAGGGCTGAGCTATTATCCGAAATGGCACGGGACGATGGAGCAGTTTGCAAAGAGTTTACATGATGTTGGTAGATTTGAAAAAGATATTATTGTTGTTGAAACTGCGCACAAACAGCTGGGGCAGAAGGAGTTTTTGGAGGATTTAATTGAAATTGTGCAACATGCTGATTTTGGTGCCGGGGTTTTGTGGTGGTATCCTGAATCGGTGCTTGTTCCGGGGCTGGAAGTTTGGGAAAACGGAAAGATGGCACTTTTTGATAAACAGGGGAATGCGTTGCCAACTCTGGAGGCCTTTAGATAGTGACAAACGGTTTTTTGTGATGCCGATTATGTGGAGGGGCAGCATATAGCCACCCCTCTTGATTTTTTCAAGAACGCTTGCTGTGGTCAACTGCCTTCAGGATTTTCAGATTTAGAACTATGAATCTAAAAAATTGAATAAACTTGTTGTTCATCATTGCCTTGTCTCTATTTGTAATTTTCATATCGTGACCTCTCTATTCAGGAATGATTTTCCAGCCAGGTTTACCTTGAAGTTTGTACATGAATGTTGTGTGAATCATCCGCTTCATCCAGGCTCCGGCCAATCCCATTTCCATGTGGGTTACATACTGGTCTCTGCCTTGTTCATTAGGATATTTCCTGTTATCGGGTACAACCGGGTAAACCATAATTACCGCAGCTGATCCATCCCACAGGCTGTCGCCCATCGATGCAATACATGCTGCTGCCATTTCAGTCATCCGCTCGCTGTGAGTCATTCGTCCTTTTTGCACAAGGTCGATGATATTCAGAGCAACAATTCGTCCTATTATTCCTGAAACCATACCTGTTCTTGGTGGAGCAGGGCTCAAGGCGGTTCCGTTGGGAGTTATTGCAGGGGCTGAAATTGGTCCAGGAGGTGCAAAGGCAATTCCGGCGGCAAAAATATTGGAATACGCAGGATTCTGGTAAACAGCTGGCCATGCGTCCGGGTTGTTTGCGAGGTCATCATATTTCAGACCGTAGATGCCATCAACTTTTACCAGTCCATTTGCTGGGTTTACGATTTTATCAGCGATGTCCTGGCCGTCAGCACCAATGAATTTCATCGGTTGACCCAGGAATCTAGGAATCAGCATGGCATAGTCATATCCGGTTTCGCCAGATTCTCCGTTAATGTCTTCCCAGTAGATGTTTTCTTTATCAACACTTTGGACTGCACGAGCTATCATCGGATTAATGCCATAGTCCTCAAAAACGGCACCAATAAAGTCTGCTCCCGATGTCATTTCGCCTTTGTGTTTGACACTCAGTCCACGAATTCCGAAATCACCAAGCTCTGGTTCATTCGACAGGTAAGTAAGGTCACATTTTTCCCTGATTCCTCTGCGAACAAGATCTTTATGAACATTTGTGATGTATTCAAGAGCTGCACCCTGACAGGTAGCTCCGCCGTGGCCTGTACCAATGACGATGCGTTGTCTTTCGCCATTTTCCATTTTTGTCACAGATTCAAGGTATTTAATTTTTGCTTCAGAAGCATGAGGGGGAGAGCAGATTGACCAGGTGTTGCCTGTTGCCGGTCCAAGTCCTGGCGTTGCTTCGAAATCGAGTTTTGGTCCAGTTGCAATCAGGATGTAATCGTATTCAATTTTCTCAACTTCAGATGAGTTGTCAGGTTCAGCGATGACAAACTGCTCATCTGCGTGAACTTCTGTTGCTTTGCCGGTAATTAGCCTGACATTGAACTTGCTGTACACCTTTTCAAGGTCAAATTGTGTGTTTTCAACGTCCATTCTGTCAATTCCCACCCAAACCAGCGATGGAATGTAGACAAAGTTCTTTGAACGATTGATAACTGTTATTTCATGGGCTTTACCCAGCTTATCGCCGAGGTAAAGTGCAGCTGTGTGGCCGGCAAATCCAGCCCCGATAATGCAGATTTTTGCCATTTGTTCACCCCTTAGTTAAGTAGTTAATAATATTAGAATATAATAAACTACTAAAATTGTCGGGTATTGTCAACCACGTAATTGACAGCTTCTTTGATACAAAATACATCGAAAAAGTTCAAAAGGTTGTTATTTGACTGTAAAACGTTAAGGTTCTAAGGTATTTTGACGATAGAATGAAACTCGAACTACTTGGTAGTGTGCCACCGGGTTGAAAATGAATTGGCATGGAACATTCTGTTCCTCATCTGCTGGCTGCTTACAAACGAGTGTTCAATTGTTAAGAGGTAACATGACGGTCAACCCCCGAAATAAGACCATTGGCTATATAACTCAGAGCTTCCCCGGGCTTACAACAACCTTTATTTACAGGGAAGTATTTGCGCTGCGTGAAGCCGGGTTTGATGTGAATACTTTTGCTATTCGAAAGCCTGATATAAAAGGACTTTCAGAAGAATCCAGAAGCTTGATGGCATCAACTCATTATGCTTTACCGCTGAGGCCATTGCATTTTATAAAGGCACATCTAAAAACAATATTTACGAGACCGATAAAATATTTCAGTACCTTTTTTATGCTTATGACAATGCCTGGTGAGAGTTTAACCAATCGTCGGCGAACCTTTTTTCATTTTATGGAAGCAATCTATCTTTTGCCATATGCACAAGCTTCTGGCATAGGTCATATCCATGCACATTTTTCTGTGAATGCAGCAACGGTAGCTCTGGTATTCTCTCGCATGATCGGTATTTCATTCAGTTTTACAGTACACAATAATTTTTTCACCGATCGAATTGTGTTGCGTGAGAAACTGAACCAGGCCAGGTTCATTGTTTCCATCTCGGAGTTCAGCAAGCAGTACTTGCTGGATCTTTTCCCAGAAGACGATATTGCTGACAAATTTGAGATTGTACATTGTGGAGTTTCGCCTGAAAAATTTGATCAGGCTAATCCGCCAGAGAATCCTGAACGACCTTTGATTTATTCTGTGTCACAAGTTGTTGAGCGCAAAGGTTATCCTTACCTGATTGAAGCCTGTAAAGTATTGAAAGAGCGTGGTTGTAGTTTCAAATGTCAGATAGCGGGAGATGGCCCGGAGCTTGGCTTGCTTGAGAATCTGATCAGAAAATACGAACTGCAGGACGATGTTGAGTTGCTGGGCAAAGTGTTCCAGGAAGATCTGATTTCTCAACTCAATCAGGCACATATTTTTGCTTTACCTTGTATCACTGCCAAAAATGGTGACATGGATGGAGTCCCTGTTGTTCTGATGGAATCGATGTCAATGGGCATTCCGTGTGTATCGACCTTCGTTTCAGGTATTCCTGAATTGATTGAAGAGGGTGAAGGCCTTGTAGTGCAAGAGAAAGACGTAACTGCGTTTGCAGATGCATTGCAGAGCTTGCTGGAAGATGAACAACTACGCAACAAACTTGGTAAAGCGGGACAAGCCAAGGTTCAAGCTGAATATAACATCGAAAATAATGTAGCTCGACTCTGCAAATTGTTTGAGAGGAGCCTGAATAATGAGTAATAAACGACATTTTTACGCTTGGGCACCTTATGGCCGTCGTAGTGAATCTTTGGCCAAAGAGCTTGATGCAGAGCTGTTTTTTATTCATTACTTGAAGTTTCAGGTTCCAGCTTTCGCTCCATTTAAATATATTCTTCAGGGAATCAGAACTCATTTCATTATGTTGACTCAACGGCCACAGCTGGTTTTCGTTCAAAACTCACCAATTTTCTGTGCCTGGGCTGTGTATCTGCACGGACTGCTGTTTGGTACAAAGTTCGTACTGGATCATCATAGCGATGCATTTGCGGATCGATGGAACTGGATTGGCCCATTACAAAGATTCCTTGTACGCAAAGCTGAACTGAATTTGGTTACAACTGACCACTGGGTAAAGGTCATCGAAGGTTGGGGTGGCAAAGCAATGATTCTGGAAGATGCTCTGCCAGTTTTTCCAGAGGTAGACCCATATCCGGTTCAAGATGGCACCTGTGTTGTGATGGTTAATACCTATGCAGATGATGAGCCATTGTCTGAAGTAGTAGGTGCAGCCAGATTGTTGCCGGATGTTACTTTCTATATCACGGGTAATAAAGCCAGCCAGCCACCAGAAACTTTTGAAAACACTCCTGACAATGTTGTTTTCACAGGATTTTTGTCCGATTCAGATTACATCGGCCTATTGAAAGCGAGTGATGCTGTCATGGCCCTTACTACTCGCGATCATACTTTGCAGGGTGGCGGTTTTGAAGCAGTTGCTTTAGGCAAACCGCTGATTACATCAGACTGGCCTTTGTTACGATTCCTGTTCAAAAAAGGAACATTCTATGCAGATAATACTGCTGAAGGTTTCCGGGATGCCATTACAAGTCTTGAGGGCAACTTTGTTGAGACAGCTGAAATAATGAGTCAGTATTGTGAAGAAAAACGGACAACTTGGCGCAATTCGCTGCAGGAAATGTTGAATAAGGTTGTTTGAAATTAGTAGTTTGACATTATAGCTAAGATTGTGTGACAATTACCAAGCCTTTCCCTTTAACCAAGCTTGGTAATTATGCTGCGTCGATGTTCTGATAATCCACTCGTTACACGCAATGATTTTCCTGCGGTAACATCAGTTTTTAATCCCGGTGCTATCAAAATCGATG
>JAAESD010000144.1 GCA_024229695.1 bacterium | reverse complement strand
TTCCTCCAAAAACAAGTGAGGGTTCTGCAGATGTTTCTGCTTTGAAAAATGCAATTTCTTCTCTTCAACAAGATATGTCTAAATTAAAATCTGGTGAAACAACTACTTCATCTAATGGTGGTGCAGCATATGACTTTGCAATTTTTGGATTGTCAATTGCAGCAGCAGCAATTATCTTAGCGATAATTAGTTTAGTAAAAAGAAAATAGAAAAAGAGGTATTCCTAAAATCTTGGAACGACTCTAGATTTTGCAGTTACAGCTACGATGCTGATGATTGCTACAGCTAGTATCATCATTGCAATTGTTCCAAATTCTGGAACTACTTGTTTTGTTGCTACTTCGCCAATAGGTCCTGTCATTTCATCTCCAGGCATTCCATATCCGTTAAATGTTACTTTAACTTCTACAGGTGTATCATCTGATGTTGCTGCTAGTAATGGAGCTGTCATATGTTCATTAATTCCATCGTGATCGTGTACATCATTTGCTTCTAAGACAACTTCACCGTTTTGAGTGGCTACGATGTTATAGTTGATGTGACTTACATCTTCTCCAGACATTGTTGTGAAAGTAACGTCAATTGCTAACATTTCACCTGCATCTGCAGTGTTTGATGAAATTTCAATCATTAATGGTTCATCTGAATGAGACATTTCCATATCACCATGATCATCACCGTGTTTGTCACCATGATCATCACCGTGTTCATCTGCATGTTCTTCAGCTGCTACTTCTTGCACTATGATTTCTCCAATCATCCAAGTATGTAGCATACAATAGTATGGTACTGTACCTGCTTCAGTTGGAGTCCATGCAAAAGAATCTCCAGACATTAGTACACCTGTATCAAATGTACCGTCAGGAGATGGAGCAAATCCGTCAACAGTTCCTGATGTAAATGTGTGAACTCCTGTTGGATCTGTGTTTGTCATGGTTACAGCACCACCGACGTCAACTGCTGCAACACTTTGTGTGTAACAACCTGTTTCAACACATGATTGTGAGAATCCAGATT